>CAXRBC010000121.1:0-5553 GCA_964228515.1 Ilumatobacteraceae bacterium | reverse complement strand
CCTCACGCCGCGTCGCCGCACGCCGCGCGCGCGATCGGTGAGATGTGTGGCCAGGAGAGGGCGAGCCCCGGATGCAGCGACCAGCCCGCCACGTCGCCGAGCGGCACCCAGGCGAGGTCGCTCGTCTCGTGGTTGGCCGCGTGGACGCCGGCGTCGTCGCTGGTGAGCGCGAGCACGGTCACGTAGCGCCAGTCCGCCTCCGCGGGGCCGTGCGGATCGACGTACTCGCCCGCCGGCCGCAGCGCGAGCGTGCGCAGGCCGACCTCCTCGGTCGCTTCGCGGTACGCCGCCTCGCGCCAGCCCTCGTGCGAGTCGCGAGCGCCGCCGGGGAGCGCCCAGGTGCCGCCACCGTGGGTCCACGGGGCGCGCAGCTGCAGGAGCGCGTGCGGCACGGCGAGGTCGTCGCGCAGCAGGAGCAGCCCCGCCGCACCGTGCACGCCCCAGTGGCGGTGCCCGCAGCGGCAGTGCACGAAGCCGTTGCCGTCGCGGGACGCCACGGCGGGCAGTCTCGCAGACGACGTTGCGCGCCACACGGGCGCGACGCACGGGCGAGGCACGCCCGTGCGGCGACGGCTACGACGTGGCGCCGTGCACCGCGGCGACCATGCCGCCGTCGACCATGCCGCCATCGCCCGACGTGGCGCGCACGTCCCGGCGCCCCCAGGCGTCGCCCGCCAGCACGCGCGCCGCGGTGAGGAGCGCGACCATGATCGCCGCCGTGCCGACGAAGGTGACCGTGCGGCCGAACGCCTCGTACGAGACGCCGGCGAGCATCGCCGCGATACCGCCTGCGAGGGTCTCCATGCCGCCGAGCAGCCCCTGTGCGCCGGCCTGGCGCTCGAGTGGGGCGCTGCTCGCGGTCGCGACGCCTGCGCCCGTGACGGTCAGCCCGTCGTTGAGCGTGTGCACGAGGAACGCGACCATCATGAGCCAGGCGGACGGCAGCACGCCGTAGCCGCACATGCACGCCGCCCCGACGAGCATGCCGGTGCCGCCGGCGCGGAAGGGTCCGACGCGCTGGACGAAGCGCCCGCCGAACGGGCCCATGAAGATCATCGGGATCACGAACACGGAGATCCCGACGTTGGCCATCCACGACGGCGAGCCCATGTCGTCCATCACGAGCACCCAGAGCGAGTCGAAGATGCCGATCATGAAGAAGAGCGTCACGCCGATCAGCACGCCGCTCGCGACGGCGGGGATGCGCAGCAGGTCCAGCGCGAAGCGCTCGGTCGGCGCGTCCTCGCGCGCGGTCTCCGCGATGCGCGTGCCCGCGATCGCGACGGCCGCCGCCGCCATGAGGGCGCCGGACACGAGGTAGGGCGCCGGGATGCCGAACGGTCCGACGAGGATCGTCGACAGCACCGGGCCGGAGGCGAAGCCCGCGACCTCCATCGAGAGGATCAGGCCGAGGTTGCGCCCCAGGTTGTCGGGGTCGGTCACGATGATCGCGCGACGCAGCGCGGGCAGCGCCGTGCCGACGCCGATGCCCGCGAGCACTCGGCCGGCGAGCAACGCGCCGAGCGTCGTGCCGAAGCCCATCGTCAGCGCGCCGCCCACCGCGATCACGTGGCCGAGGAGCATCAGGCGTTTGGCGTGCCCGCGGTCGGCGAGCGGCGCGATCAGCAGCTGCGCGGCGAACGACGTGAAGAACCCGACCGCGACGACGAGGCCGAGCCCGCCCTCGGAGATGCCGAAGCGGTCGCGGTAGTCGTCGAGCATCGTGAACATGACGCCGTAGGTCGACGACTTGATGAACACCGCGAAGTAGAAGACCCACAGGATCCGGCGGCGCAGCACCGCGTCAGGCTACGGGAGCGCGCGGGCACGGGCCCGTCGCGATCGGCGGGGAGCGCTGCGAGAATGTCGCCGTGACGAGCGCCGTGACCGAGGTCATCGAGGTCGTCAATCCGGCGACGGGCCGCGCGTTCGATCGCGTGCCGCGCGCGAGCGTCGAGGACTGTCTCGCCGCGGTCGACGCGGCGCACCGCGCGCAGGACGCCTGGCGCACCACCGCCCCGCGGGCGCGGGCCGAGATCCTGCGCCGCGCCTACGAGCTGATGATGGCCGACCACGAGCGACTCGCGCGGATGATCACCATGGAGAACGGCAAGGTGCTCGCCGACGCGCGCGCCGAGGTGGCGTACGCGGCCGAGTTCTTCCGCTGGTTCGGCGAGGAGGCCGTGCGCATCGAGGGCGACTACCGCCGCGCACCCGGCGGCGCCAACTGGGTGCTGGTCATGCGCCAGCCCGTCGGTGTCTCCCTGCTCGCGACGCCGTGGAACTTCCCCGCGGCGATGGCCACGCGCAAGATCGGGCCCGCGCTGGCCGCCGGCTGCACCGTGGTCGTGAAGCCCGCGAGCGACACGCCGCTCACGACCCTCGCGATCGCCGAGATCCTCGCGCGGGCCGGCGTGCCCGATGGCGTGGTCAACGTGGTCGTGCCCCAGCCGCCGGGGGAGGCCGTGCGCGCGATGCTCGACTCGGGCAAGGTGCGCAAGCTGTCGTTCACCGGCTCGACGCCGGTCGGCGCGACGCTGCTCGCGCAGGCCGCCCCGCGGATCATCAACTGCAGCATGGAGTTGGGCGGCAACGCCCCGCTGGTCGTCTTCGGGGACGCGGACCTCGACGTGGCCGTGGACGGGGCGATGCTGGCCAAGATGCGCAACGGCGGCGCCGCCTGCACGGCCGCCAACCGCCTGTACGTGCACGCCGACGTCCACGACGCCTTCGTCGAGCGGTTCACCGCGCGCATGGCGGCACTGCGGGTCGGCGACGGGCTCGACCCCGCGACGACGCTCGGACCGATGGTGAGCGCAGCGCAGCGCACGCGCGTGGCCGGCCTGGTCGAGCGCGCGGTCGGCGATGGGGCGCGCGTCGCGTGCGGCGGGCGCACCGCGCCGGGCGACGGCTACGGGTACGAGGCGACGGTGCTCACCCACGTGGCGCCCGACGCGGCGTGGCTGCGCGACGAGATCTTCGGCCCCGTCGCACCGATCGTGCGCTTCGGCGACGGCGACGACGTGGTGCGCTGGGCCAACGACGTCGACCACGGCCTCGTCTCGTACGTCTTCTCCCGCGACGTCGGCCGCGCGATGCGAGTGGCCGAGGCGCTCGAGACGGGGATGGTGGGGCTCAACCGCGGGCTCGTGTCCGACCCCGCCGCGCCGTTCGGCGGGGTCAAGGCCTCGGGTCTCGGCCGCGAGGGCGCGCACGAGGGACTCCTCGCGTTCCTCGAGATGAAGTACGTGGCGGGGAACTGGTAGGACGTCGCCCGTGAGCCGCGCCTCCGAACGCGTCTGCCGCGACATCCTCGAGCGCGCGGGAGTGCAGGTCGGCGGGACGGCGCGCGACGCGATCCGCGTGCACGACCCGCGACTGTGGGACCGCGTCGTCGCGCAGCGCCAACTCGGGCTCGGCGAGGCGTACATGGACGGCTGGTGGGACTGCGACGCGCTCGACGCGATGCTCACCAAGCTCGTGGACGTCGAGGCCGCCCGGCAGCTGCCGGTGCGCCCCTCGCTGGTCGCGACGGTGCTGCGGGCCAACGTCAGCAACCGCCAGACCAAGGCGCGCGCGGCGCAGAACGCGCGTGCCCACTACGACATCGGCAACGACCTCTACGAGCGCATGCTCGACAAGCGCATGGTGTACTCGTGCGCCTACTGGCGCCACGCCGAGGACCTCGACTCCGCGCAGGAGGCCAAGCTCGACCTGATCTGCCGCAAGCTCGGCCTCGAGCCGGGCATGCGCGTGCTCGACGTGGGCTGCGGCTGGGGCGGGCTGCTGCAGTACGCGGCCGAGCACTACGGCATCAGCGGCGTCGGCATCTCGCCCGCGCGCCAGCAGGTCTCGCGAGCACGGGAGCGCTGCGCGGGGTGGCCGATCGAGATCCTCGAGCAGGACTACCGCGACGTCACCGGCACCTTCGACCGCGTGCTGTCGGTCGGGATGATGGAGCACGTCGGGCCGAAGAACCTGCGCACCTTCTTCGACACGTGCGACCGCCTGCTCGCGCCCGGCGGGCTGATGATGCACCACACCATCGGATCGCTGGTGTCCAAGCACCACACCGATCCGTTCTTCGACCGCTACATCTTCCCCGGCGGCGTGCTGCCGTCGCTCGCGCAGTACTCCGGCGCCGCCGAGCCGCACTGGGTGCTCGAGGACGTGCACAACTTCGGGCCCGACTACGACCGCACGCTGATGGCTTGGGAGGCCAACCTCTCGCGCCACTGGGCCGAGATCCCGCGCTACGACGAGCGCTTCCGGCGGATGTGGCGCTTCTACCTGATGGCGTCGGCGGCGGGCTTCCGCGCGCGCTCGCTGCAGCTCTGGCAGGTCGTCATGCGGCGTCGCGGCGTCGCCCCGCGCTACCAGCGACCCGAATAGCCCACCAGACCATCGGGATCTGCAGGGGCAGGCGGCCCCACGCGACGAGCTGGTCGGCGAGCGGCCGGTCGCGCCAGTCCCAGGCCATGTAGAGGTTGGCGGGGTAGACCGCGACGAACAGCGCCGCCGCGGCGAGCGCGGCGGCGCGGCGTGAGCGGCGCGGGATCAGCGCCAGCGCCACGGCCACCTCCGCGACCCCCGAGACGTAGGTGTAGGCGCGCTCGGGGCCGGGCAGCCACGGCGGCACGATCGCGTCGAAGAACTCGGGCGACACGAAGTGACCGACGCCCGCGACGAGCAGACCGACGCAGAGCACGAGCATGACGCGACAGGCTAGGCACCGTCTGCGACACTGACCTGCCGTGAACGAGCGGATCGACACCCGCACCCAGTGGCTGGATCCGTCGCAACTCGAGGCGGTGCGCGGCCAGGTGCCGCTCGTCTACGTCGACGCGGTGCCCGTGCGGGTGGACGACCGAGGCCTGGTCACCCACGTGGGGATGCTCCTGCGCCAGGCCCCCGACGGCTCGATCTCGCGCACCGTCGTCTCGGGCCGCGTGCTGCTGCACGAGCGGGTCCGCGACGCGCTCATGCGCCACCTCGAGAAGGACCTGGGGCCGCTCGCGCTGCCCAAGCTGCCGCCGGAGCCCGCGCCGTTCACCGTGGTCGAGTACTTCCCCGACCCCGAGGTGAGCGGCTTCCACGACCCGCGCCAGCACGCGGTGAGCCTCGCCTTCGTGGTGCCGGTGGCGGGCGAGTGCCAGCCGACGCAGCAGGCGCTGGATCTCGCGTGGTACACGCCCGCGGAGGCCGTGAGCGAGGCGGTGCGGCGCGAGATGACGAGCGGGCACGACCGCCTGCTGCGCCTCGCGCTCGCGTCGGTGGGGGTGCTCCCCTGATGCCGGAGGGCGACACGATCTTCCGCACCGCGGCCGCGCTGCGCACCGCGCTGCTCGGCAAGGCCACGACCGCGATCCGCGCGAGCCGCCCGCTGCGCCCCATGCCGCGCGTCGGCGCCGTGATCGAGGAGGTGCGCAGCGTCGGCAAGCACCTCGAGATCGTGTGGGACGACGGCGTCGTGCTGCACACGCACATGCGCATGACGGGCGCGTGGCACCTGTACCGGCACGGCGAGCAGTGGCGCAAGGCCGCGTCGCGCGC
>CAXRBC010000120.1:0-4067 GCA_964228515.1 Ilumatobacteraceae bacterium | reverse complement strand
TGGCCCTCGTCGTCGACGCCGATCGCGCCCCACTCGGTCGACATCGTGCCGTCGTCCACGAGCGTGACGAGGGGCGACGCGACCTGCTCGCCGACCTTGCCCTTGTAGACGCTCGCGCCCTTGCCGACGAGGTCGGCCTCGAGTCCGTGCCCGCATGCCTCGTGGAAGAGCACGCCGCCCGTGCCGCACTTGATGACGACCGGCATGGAGCCCGACGGCGCGGGGCGGGCCGAGAGCTTGGTGACCGCCTGCTCGGCCGCGCGGCGCGCGAGCGCCTCGACGTCCTCGGCGTCGAAGAGCTCGAAGCCGATGGTGCGGCCCATCGAGTCGTAGCCGGTCTGCATGCCGCCGTCGCCGCTCGCCACCGCGCTCACGCGCAGCAGCGTGCGCACCTGCTCGTCGGCCGCGAGCACGCCGTCGGAGTTGGCGATCAGGATCCGCTTGCGCGAGTCGCCGTAGCCGGCGGAGACCTGCACGATCGCGCCGTTGACGGCGCGCGCGGCCTCGTCGACGCGGCGGAGCAGCTCGACCTTGCGCGACTTGCCCACCTCGTCGGGCATGAGGCGCACCGTGTTGACGGGGTGACGGCGCACGGGTCCGAGGGCCACCGTCACGACGCCGCCCCCGCCGCGCGACGCCGCGGCGGCCGCCGCGTCGGCGGCAGCCGCGAGTCCGCGCTCGGAGAGGTCGCTCGTGTGGGCGAAGCCCGTCGTGTCGCCCGCGACCACGCGGATGCCCGCGCCGCGGTCGCGCCCGCTCGTCACCTGCTCGACCCGTCCGTCGTCGAGGCCCGCCGAGGTGCTGCGCTTGTCCTCGACGTACACCTCGGCGAATTCCGCGCCCGTCGCGCGGCCCCGCGCGAGCACGCGCTCGAGGACGTCGTGCGCGACGAGCGCGGCGGCGTCCATCGTCGTCACGCGGTCAGCCTATTGAGCCACCGCGGGCGCCCGTAGAGTCGTGCCGTGAAGGGTTGGCGCAAGGAGGCGCTGATCGTCGCCGTGTTCTATGCGGCGTACTCGGCCGTGCGCAACCAGTTCGGCTCGGCGCTCGTCGCCAGCACCGAGGTGCCGACGCGCGCGTTCGCCAACGCGATGCACCTGATCCGCATCGAGCGCTGGCTCGGGACCTACCACGAGGAGACGCTGCAGGACCTCGTGCTCCCCCACCTGTGGCTGGTGCGCGCGGCCAACGTCTGGTACGGCACCACGCACTTCTTCGTCACGCTCGGCGCCTTCGTCGCCCTCTACCTGCGGCGGCGCGACGTGTTCGCCCTCTGGCGCAACGTCCTGGCGGCCGTCACGGCCATCGCCCTCGTGGGCTTCATGCTCCTCCCGGTCATGCCGCCGCGGCTGCTCGACGCCCCCTGCCCACCCGTGGACTGGGGCGGCCGCTGCATCGCCTCCGACCTGCGCACCGGCGGCGGCGCGGACGACTTCGGCTTCGTCGACACGATCCGCACGTACGGCGGGCCCTGGGCGTTCGACCGCGGCGCCGGCGCGAAGCTGTCCAACCAGTTCGCCGCGATGCCGTCACTGCACGTCGGCTGGGCGCTCTGGTGCGTGATGGCGTGGTGGCCGTTCGTGCGC
The DNA here is from genome assembly GCA_964228515.1 of Ilumatobacteraceae bacterium. Taxonomy (GTDB): domain Bacteria; phylum Actinomycetota; class Acidimicrobiia; order Acidimicrobiales; family Ilumatobacteraceae; genus CAXRBC01. The sequence goes on along the minus strand of CAXRBC010000120.1, from coordinate 2,481 downwards.
CGCAGAGCGTGGCGCGCCGCGCTCATCGCGTACCCGGTGGTGACGTGCCTCGTCATCGTCGTCACGGCCAACCACTTCTGGCTCGACGCGCTGGGCGGTGCGGTGGCGTACGCGGTGGCGCTGCCGATCGGCGTGCGCGTGCATGCGTGGCGCGCGGCCCGCGCCTCCGCGCGCGCGGAGCGTCGCGCGGGGCGCGCATTGACCCTCCGCAAGTAGGGTGTGCCCCCGATGGCGCTGCGAGACATCCGCCAGCCGAGCGACCTGCGTGCACTCGATGCGGCGCAGCTCGCGGCGCTGGCGCAGGAGATCCGCGACTTCCTCGTGGAGTCGGTGGCGCAGAACGGCGGGCACCTCGGGTCCAACCTCGGCGCGGTCGAGCTGACGCTCGCGCTGCACCGCGCGTTCGAATCGCCGCTCGACGCGATCCTCTGGGACACCGGCCACCAGGCGTACGTGCACAAGCTCGTCACGGGTCGCCAGTCGGGCTTCGCGCGCCTGCGCCGCGCCGACGGACTCTCGGGCTACCCGCGCCGCGAGGAGAGCGTGCACGACGTGATCGAGAACAGCCACGCGAGCACCGTGTTGAGCTACGCGTACGGGCTGGCGGTCGCGCGCGACGCCGGCGTCGACCGCTCGCACCGCCACATCGTCGCGGTACTGGGCGACGGCTCGATGACGGGCGGGATGGCGTACGAGGCGCTCAACAACCTGGGGCACTCGGGTCGGCGCGTGATCATCGTGCTCAACGACAACGGCCGTTCGTACGCGCCCACGGTGTCCAACCTCTCGCGGCGCGTCACCGACCTGCGGCTCAACCCGACGTACACGCGGCGGCTGCGCACGATCCGCCGCTTCCTCCACGACCTGCCCGTGGTCGGGCGGTCGGCCGAGCGAGGGTTCGAGGCGTTCAAGGCCGGGGTACGGGAGTTCCTGCAGCCGCCCGCGTTCTTCGAGGCGCTGGGCGTGCGGTACGTCGGTCCGATCGACGGGCACGACGTCGAGGCGATGGAGCACGTCTTCCGCGCCGCGGCCGACGGCGTCGACGACGGGCCGCTCGTGATCCACGTGCTCACGCAGAAGGGGCGCGGCTACAGCCCGGCCGAGGACGACGACGAGAAACACCTGCACGACGCGCCGGTCTTCGACCCCGCGGCGGGGCCACCCAAGAGCGTGCCGACGGGCTACACGCAGGCCTTCGCCGACGCGGTCATCAAGGTCGCGGAGTCCGACTCGCGCGTGCGGGCCATCACGGCGGCGATGCCGGGGCCGACGGGGCTGCTGCCGTTCCAGGCGCGGTTCCCCGAGCGGTTCCTCGACGTCGGCATCGCCGAGCAGCACGCGGTGACCGCGGCGGCCGGCATGGCGATGGGCGGCCTGCGGCCGATCGTGGCGCTGTACTCGACGTTCCTCAACCGCGCGTGGGACCAGGTCGTCTACGACGTCGCGCTGCACCGGCTGCCCGTGATCTTCTGCCTCGATCGGGCGGGCATCACGGGCGACGACGGACCGAGCCATCACGGCATGTACGACCTCGCGCTGCTCGCCAAGGTGCCCGGCATGCGCGTGCTCGCGCCGTCGAGCGCGCAGGACCTGCAGCAGATGCTCATCGACGCGATGTCGCTCGTCGACGACGGGCCGATCGCGATCCGCTACCCCAAGGGCCTCGCGCGCAACGTCGAGGAGCGCGAGGTGGGCACCGGCCTCGCGGCCAAGTGCCTGCACGCCGCGGCGGACCAGCGCCTGTGCGTGCTCGCGGTGGGCAAGATGGTCGCGGCTGCGGAGGAGGCGCTCGCGGCGCTGCGCGACGGCGGGCTCGACGCGACGCTGTGGGACGTGCGCAGTTGCGTGCCCGCGGACCCCGCGATGGTCGCGGACGCGGCGCGGCACTGCTGCGTGCTCACCCTCGAGGACGGCATCCGCGACGGCGGGATCGGGGCGCTGCTCGCCGACGCGATCGCCACACGGGCCCGCGAGGCCGGCGCGCCGCCGCCGCGCGTCGAGGTGCGCGGCATCCCGACGCGATTCATCCCGCACGCCAAGCCCGACGCGATCCTCGCGCAGCTGGGGCTGGACGCGGCGGGCATCGCGGCGACGGCGCGCGAGCTCACGCGTCCGGCGTGAGCCCCACGCCGGCCACTTTCGCTCGCCGCGTCGCGCCGACGCCGTGAGCGCCGCGTCCGATCTCGCGGCCGACCTCGCCCTCGCGCTCGCGGCCGCCGACGCGGCCGACGCGGTGAGCCTGCCCGGCTACGTCTCCCGCGCGTTCTCCGTGTCGCGCAAGGCCGACGCGAGCGAGGTCACCGAGGTCGACCGCGCGACGGAAACCGCGATCGTCGACGCGCTACGTGCGGCGCGGCCCGGCGACGCCGTGTGGGGCGAGGAGCACGGCGAGGTCGGGCCGGAGGGATCGCGGCGCCGCTGGGTGATCGACCCGATCGACGGCACGTCCAACTTCGTGCGCGGCGTGCCGGTCTGGGCGTC
>CAXRBC010000119.1:0-3365 GCA_964228515.1 Ilumatobacteraceae bacterium | reverse complement strand
CCGTACCGGGGCGACGTGCTGGGGCCCGTGGAGGACGACGTCGTCGCGACGGTGCTCTACGGCGGTCCCGATCTGATCTCCGAGACGTCCCGCCACCCGCACATCGTGATGGAGGCCTCGTGGATCCTCGACTGCATCGCGCGCGGGCTGGTGGTCCTCGGCTTCTGCCAGGGCGCGCAGGTCATCGCATACGCGCTGGGCGCACCGACGGCGCCGTCGTCGGACGGGCGGTGCGAGTTCGGCTACTACCCCTTGCGCGTCACCGCGGCGGGTGCGGCGTACATCCCCGACGGGCTCCACGTGTGTCAGTCCCACTTCCACGAGTTCGCCATCCCCGAGGGCGCCGAGCTGCTGGCGTCCAGTGACAGCTTCGGGCACCAAGCGTTCTCCTACGGCGGCCGGGTCTGGGCGTTCCAGTTCCACCCCGAGATCACCCCGGTCGGCTTTCGCCGCTGGCAGGACATCTTCTGGGCGCCGTACGGCCGACCCGGCGCCCAGACGCGCGGGCATCAGGACGAGCTCATGGCGCGCCACGACGCCACGCAGCACGACTGGATGTACGGCTTCCTCGACGGCACGGTGCTGCCCCTCCTCGCGGTGGCCTGACGGATCATGTGCGGCATCGTCGGGACGTGGGGCACGCCCGACGCGGCGCTCACCGGCCGCCTCCTCGACTCGATCGCACACCGGGGCCCCGACGGGCACGGCGACGATCGCCGGCCGCGCGGCGTCGTCGGGCATCGGCGCCTCGCGATCATGGATCCCGAGGGCGGCGCCCAGCCGATCCCCAACGACGCGGGATCGATGGTCGTCTGCGCCAACGGCGAGATCTACAACTTCCCCGCCCTGCGCCGCGAGATCGGCGCGACGCGGCGCTGGCGCACGGGCAGCGACAGCGAGGCGATCCTGCACCTCTTCGAGTCGCACGACACCGAGGCCACCAAGAAGCTGCAGGGCATGTACGCCTTCGCGATCCTCGGCGACGATCGGCTCGTGCTGGCCCGTGATCCGATCGGCATCAAGCCCCTCTACCTCGGCGTCGGCCCCGGCTCGGATGGCACGCCGGTGCTCGCGTTCTCGTCGGAGCTGACGGGGCTGTGCGAGTGGGCGGGCGAGGTGCGCGAGTTCCCGCCCGGGTACGTCTTCGACAGCAGGTCGGGCTTCCGACGCTTCGCGCGCCCGCCGGCGCCGGCCCAGGAGCACGGCGAGGTCGACGACCACGTCCGCCACGTGCGCGAGTCGCTCGAGCGCGCGGTGACGTCACACCTCATGAGCGACGTCCCTGTCGGGGCCTTCCTCTCCGGCGGCCTCGACTCGAGCGTCATCGCGGCGATCGCCCGTCGCCACGTGGACGAGCTGCACACCTTCAGCGTGGGCACGGCGGGCTCGCCCGACCTCCGCGCCGCACGCCGCGTCGCCGAGCACATCGGTTCCCCCCACCCCGAGTCCGTCATCACGGACGACGACGTGCGCCGCGAGCTCCCCGACATCGTCGCGCACCTCGAGTCGTTCGACCAGGACCTGGTGCGCAGCGCGATCCCGACGCACTTCTGCGCGCGCCTCGCGTCGCGGTACGTCAAGGTGATCCTCACCGGCGAGGGAGCCGACGAGCTCTTCGCCGGCTACCGCTATCACCACGACTACGCCGACTACGACGCCCTCCACGAGGAGCTCTGCCGTGCGGTGGGGACGCTGCACCACATCAACCTCCAGCGGGTGGACCGCCTGACCATGCGCCACGGGGTCGAGGGTCGCGTGCCGTTCCTCGACACGGAGTTCATGCACGACGCGCTCAGGGTGCCCGCGGCGCTCAAGATGCGCGCGATGCCGGGGGCGGGCGCACCGGGGGCGGGTGGCCCGACCGCGGGCGCGCCCTCCGCCGCCGGGCAACGACCCCGCACCGAGAAGTGGGTGCTGCGCGCCGCATGCGCCGACCTGCTCCCCGAGGACATCGTGTGGCGGGTCAAGGCGCAGTTCGACGAGGGCAGCGGGATCGTCGGCCTGATCGAGCGCTCGATCGGCACGCTCCTGGAGGACGCGCGGCGACAGAGCGGCTTCGACGTGCGCGCGCACCGCGCCGGCGCGCGCGAGCGGCTGCGCTCCGACGAGGAGGCGCTCTACCACCATCTGCTGACGTCGCGGCTCTCCCGGCCTCGCACGCTGCTCGACAACGTCGCGCGGTGGACCGACCGCCGCGTGGCCACGTCGCGCGACGCCTGAGCGCCCCGGGCGTCGCCCGCCGTCAGTCCCGCGCGCCCGACGGCGCGGCGGCGCGCACCACCGATCGCGCGACGGCCATCACCGCGCGCGCGTGCACCCGCGCCTCGTCGGCCGACAGCGTCGGCCCGAGCTCCACGACGAACGCCATCCCCTCGCGGACCGCGCGCCGCTGCCACGTCGCCGCCACGCCGGTGTAGCGCCCGCCCGTGATGCGCACGAGCGGCAGTCCCGTGAGCCTCGCGTACTGCGCGCGCACGAGACCCTCGCGCCCCGTGCCGGGCGAGATCATGGAGAGGTCCTGGTGGTACCAGATGCCGAGCGCCGGCCGGATCTCGCGGACCAGCCGCACCATCGCCTGCGTCTCGGGCTCCGACGCGCGCCGCGGCCCCGCGTACTGCCAGTAGCCGGGCTCGCCCATCGGCGCCCACGCGTGGGGGAAGTTGCGATTCAGGTCCACGCGGCGCGCGTTGCCGCGCGTCTGCGCCGCGGTGCCGTCGGGGTTCATCGTCGGCACGACCCACAGCTCCACGCCGGCCGGCGGCGCGAGGCGGGCGAGCTCGTCGACGATCGCGAGGCCCGCGTCCTCGTCGCCATGGATCACGCCGACCACGAGCACGGGCACGCCGCCGGCGGTGCCGTATCGGATCACCTCGATCGGCCGTCCCTCGACGGAGGTGCCGATGGTGCGCCGCTCCGGCGGAGCCGCCGCGTCGCCCCCGCTCGCCGCCGCGCCGGAGTCGCACACGCCGGTCCCCGCGATGAGCGCGGCCACGACCGCGAGCCGCACGCGCATCGCCACACGGTAGGCGCGGCGGCGGGCGTAGTGGCGGCGCATGGCCGACGCGCCGGGGACGCAGCGGATCCGCACCCGCTGGGGCGAGATCGACTCCAACGGCCACATGCGCAACGTGGCCTCCCTCGACATCACCTCCAACTCCCGCATGGAGTTCTTCAACGCCAACGGCTACACCCTCGCCGAGTTCTTCGGCGCGGGTATCGGGCCGGTCGTGCTGCGCGACGAGATCGAGTACCGCGCCGAGGTGCGTCTCGCCGAGGAGCTCACGGAGACCAACGAGCTCGCGGCGATGAACGAGGACGGCTCGCGCTTCGTCTTCCGCAACCGCTTCGTGAAGGCCAACGGCAAG
>CAXRBC010000118.1:0-5618 GCA_964228515.1 Ilumatobacteraceae bacterium | reverse complement strand
CGTCCCGTAGAGCTTGTCGTCGGCGTGCTCGCGGATGCAGCACGTGTTGAGCACCACCACGTCGGCGGCTGCCTCGTCGTCGACCGGCCGCATCCCATCGGCCTCGAGCAGTCCCGAGATGCGCTCCGAGTCGTGCTCGTTCATCTGGCACCCGAAGGTGCGCACGACGTACCCGCGCTCGCTCACGCGTTCAGGCTATGAGTCACCCACCGCGCGACCGTGCGCGCATCGCGGCACGTCGCCTGCACCGGGCGATGGTCCCGTGCGCCGCCCACGAGGAGCGACGCACGGGCGACCGTCAGCGCTCGATCGGCTCGCCGTCCTTCGCGGAGCAGCCCGTCCCCGTCGCCGCGGGGGCACCCGCGGCGGGGGCGGCACCCTTCGGGGCCTTGCCCGGCTTGCCTGCGGCGCGGGCCGGCGCAGCCGGCTCCTCGGCGTCCGCCTCGGCCTTCGCGGCCGGGGCCTTGGCCGGCTCGACCGGCGCCGGGGTCGACGCCTGCTTCACGCGCTCGGCCATCTGGACCATCACGTCGGCGTTCTCGGCGAGGAACTGCTTCGAGTTCTCACGCCCCTGGCCGAGCTGCTCGCCGTCGTAGGTGAACCAGGCGCCCGACTTCTTCACGATGCCGAGCTCCACGGCCATGTCGAGCACCGCGCCCTCGCGGCTGATGCCCTTGCCGTACATGATGTCGAACTCCGCCTGCTTGAAGGGCGGGGCCACCTTGTTCTTCACGACCTTGACGCGGGTGCGGGACCCGATCGCCTCGGCGCCGTCCTTGATGGACTCGATGCGCCGGATGTCGAGGCGCACGGAGGAGTAGAACTTCAGCGCGCGACCGCCGGGCGTCGTCTCGGGCGAGCCGAACATGACGCCGATCTTCTCGCGCAGCTGGTTGATGAACACGGCCACGGTGTTGGACTTGTTGAGGTTGGCCGTGAGCTTGCGCAGGGCCTGGCTCATGAGGCGGGCCTGGAGGCCGACGTGACTGTCGCCCATCTCGCCCTCGATCTCGGCGCGCGGGGTGAGGGCCGCGACCGAGTCGATGACGATCACGTCGAGGGCGCCGGAGCGCACCAGCATGTCGACGATCTCGAGGGCCTGCTCCCCCGTGTCGGGCTGGGAGATCAGCAGGTTGTCCGTGTCGACGCCGATGGCCTTGGCGTACACCGGGTCCATGGCGTGCTCGGCGTCCACGTAGGCGCAGATACCGCCGTTGCGCTGGGCCTCGGCGACGATGTGCATCGCGAGGGTCGACTTGCCCGAGGACTCCGGGCCGAAGATCTCGACCACGCGGCCGCGGGGCACCCCGCCGACGCCGAGGGCGATGTCGAGGGGCAGGGCCCCGGTCGGGATGGCCGCGATGGCCATGTTCTCCTTCTTGCCCATCCGCATGATGGACCCGGTGCCGAACTGCTTGTCGATCGCGCCGAGCGCGACTTCGAGGGCCTTGTCCTTGTCGGTGCTCATTGGGTGCCTGTCCTTCTTTCTCTCTGGTGTGGGTCGTTGGTGGGGGTGATCCGGGGCTTCCTGCGGGACCGCGCAACGTACGGCACCGGTATGACACGGTGACCCTACCGACGAACACCTGTTCGGTCAAGCACCCCGATACCCCCGATTTCCCAAACCCCGCCTGGGTTTGGCGCTCGCCCTCGATCGCCGCGGTTTGGCGCTAGCCCTCGATCGCCCGGGCGCCCTCGGCCCCGAAGTCCCCCTCGACCGGGGGCCGCATCCACAGGTCCACCGCCTGCCAGGTCGTGTACGAGATCGGATAGCCGAGGATCCCGACGAACAGCGTCACCGCCACGGTGCTCCCCAGCACGGGCACGAGTGCGACGTCGGGATACGTGAGCACGATCCCGATCGCCATCGTCACCAGTAGCGACGCCCCCGTGAGGATGAACGCGACGGCCATCGCCCCGAGCATGAAGCCCTCGAGCTCGCGGCCCCATCGCAGGCCGCACCCGCGGCACCGCTCACCCCGCACCCACCATCGCGTGAAGAATGCGCGTCGATCCCCGCAATGCGGGCATCGCCGCGTGAGCCCGCGACCCAGCATCCGCCACACTAGGCGAGCAGCTCGTCGACGAACTCCTCGAAGACGTTGGCGTAGTGCATCGTCGCCTCCTCGGTGTGCAGCACCGAGATCAGCCACTGCTCGTCGAGGCCGGTGGGCAGCAGCGCGCCGCGGTTGATCCCGTGGATCCACTGCGCGAAGGCAAGGTCGAGGTCGGTCGCCTTGTAGTCGCGGTAGTTGCGAATCGGCTCGACCGACCACGTGACGCACCCCTTGGCGCCGAACTCCACGACGTTGGCCGGCAGCCCGCGCGCGCCGATCGTCGCGCGACATGCCTCGACGAGTCGGTGGTTGCGCGCGATGGTCGCCTCGGTCGCCGCGGGCGTGCAGACCTCGGTGAGCACCGCCCCGGCGGCGGCCATGCACAGCGGGTTGCCGTTGTAGGTGCCGAGGTGCACGACGCGCCGCTCCGTGATCTCGTCCATGTACTCCTTCTTGCCGCCGAAGGCGCCGAGCGGCAGGCCGCCGCCGATGGACTTGGCGAGGGCCACGAGGTCGGGCACCACGCCGAGGGCCCCGGTCGCGCCGCGCCACCCGGCGGTGATCCCCGTCTTCACCTCGTCGAAGACGAGGAGCGTGCCGTACCGGGTGCAGATCTCGCGAGCCGCCTCGAGGTCCCCGGGCTGCGGCAGGCAGATCCCGATGTTCTGCATCACGGGCTCGACGATGAAGGCCGCGACGTCCCTGCCCCGCAGGGCGCGCTCGAGGGCCTCGGCGTCGTTGTAGGGCACCACGCCCGTGTCGGCCACGACGCCGCGGGTCACCCCGGCCGACGACGCGACGGGGGTCGGCGCGTGCGCGGGGCCGGCCACGTCGAGCGACGGCTTCATCGAGACCATCACCTCGTCGTGGTGGCCGTGGTAGCCGCCCTCGACCTTCACGATCTTGTCGCGGCCGGTCGCCGCGCGGGCCACGCGCAGGGCGTCCATGGTCGCCTCGGTCCCCGAGTTGGTGAACCGCCAGAGGGGGAAGCCGTACCGGGCCCCGAGCATCTCGGCGACCTCGGCGTTGGCCGGGCACGGCGTCACGAAGAGCGTGCCGTGGTCCAGCTGGCCCTCCACCGCGCGCCGCACGGCGGGGTGCATGTGGCCGGCGAAGAGCGCGCCGAAGCCCATGTTGTAGTCCACGTACCGATTGCCGTCGACGTCGCGCGACCAGTACTCCTCGGCGTGCGCGACCACGATCGGGTAGGGGTCGTAGTCCTGGAAACTCGATGGCACACCGAGCGGCAGCGCCTTGCGTGCGCGCTCGTTGGCGACCTGCGACGCCTTCGTCCGCTCGGCGTAGGTCGCCAGCTCTCGCCGGCTGATCTCCTTCGCCCGTTCTCCCAATGACTGCAACAGCGTCTGTTCCGCCGCTGGCATGGTTATCAACCCCAAACGAAATTGGTCGACCTCAGTCTACGGGCGGCCCCGCGAGACGTCCGTCCGAGGATCCTCGGATTTCCCGTGGCAGACTTGGGGTCGCGTCGTGGTGGGCGTAGCTCAGCTGGTTAGAGCGCCAGGTTGTGGCCCTGGAGGTCGGGGGTTCAAGTCCCCTCGCTCACCCCACGCGCGCGCCACCGCGGCCGCCCCGGGTCTGGCCCCCGCGCCGCGACTGACCGCCGCGCCGAGGCCGCCCGCCGTCGCCACCGTGGCCGCCGCGTTGGCCGCCGCCACCGTGACCGTCGCGTCGACCGCCGCCACCGTGACCGCCATGCGACCGGCCCCGACGACGCCCGCGCCCGCCCGCGCGACCCGGCACCGGCGCCCCCGCGGGGGCCGACACCTGGGGCATCTCGCGGTGCGTCCGCGCGCCCGGCGCCAGCTCGGCGAGGAGCGGGTGTGACGGCGTGACGCGCGTGACCACGGGGTCGATCCCGGCCTTGCGGGTGATGTCGCGCACGTGGCGGCGCTGCTCGTCGGTCATGATCGTCACGACCGTGCCCGAGGCCCCGGCGCGGGCGGTGCGGCCCGAGCGGTGGAGGAACGCCTTGTGCTCCGCCGGCGGGTCAGCGTGGATCACGAGTGCCACATCGTCGACGTGGATCCCGCGGGCCGCGATGTCGGTGGCCACCAGCGTGTCCACCGAGCCGCCCGAGTAGGCGGCCAGGTGGCGCGCCCGCGCCGCCTGCGAGAGGTTGCCGTGCAGGTCGACGGCCGGCACGCCCGCCTTGGCGAGCTGCGCGGCCATGCGCTTGGCCGTGTGCTTCGTGCGGGTGAAGACGATCGTCTTGCCCGGCGCCGCGCACAGGTCGGCGATGACGGCAAATCGATCGTCGCGCGCCACGTGCAGCACGTGGTGCGCCATGTCCGCCGGCGTCGCGTCCACCTCGTCGACCTCGTGGGTCACGGGCTCGTGGAGGTACTTCTTGACGATCGCGTCCACCCCGCGGTCCAGCGTCGCGGAGAAGAGCAGCCGCTGGCCGCGTGACGGCGTGGCGGCGAGGATCTTCTTGACGTCGTTCAGGAACCCGAGCTCGGCCATGTGGTCGGCCTCGTCCAGCACCGTCACCTCGATCGCGTCGAGCCGAGCGTGCCCGGACCCGACGAGGTCGAGCAGACGGCCCGGGCAGGCGACGACGACGTCGACCCCGTCCCGCATGGCCGCGATCTGCGGCCCGTATCCGACGCCGCCGTACACGGTCGCGTAGCGCAGGCGCGCGGCGCGGGCGATGGGCGCGAGCACGTCGCGCACCTGATTGGCCAACTCGCGCGTCGGCACGAGCACCAGCGCGCGGGGGCGATACGGCGCCGCGCGCCGCTGCCCACCGTCGCGGCCTCCGCGGGCTGCGGCGAGCCGCGCCACGAGCGGCAGCACGAAGGCGAGCGTCTTGCCCGAGCCGGGCTTGCCCCGCCCGAGCACGTCGCGACCGGCGACGGCGTCGGGGATCGTTGCGGCCTGGATGGGGAAGGCGTCAACGAGGCCCTGCTCGCGCAGGACGTCGACGAGCGCGGCCGGCAGGCCGAGCGAGGTGAAGGGGGTGGACATGACGGGGGTCTCCGATGGAAAGAGGTCCACGGATACCGAAGTGCACCCACGGGCAACGCCGAAGCGGTGACCACACGCTACCGCGCCGCCGCTACGGTCGCGGCGATGGGCCGCACGTCACGCGCGACCGGCGGCACACGTGCGCACGCCACACGCGCCCACACCCTGCGCACCACCGTGTGGGTGCTCGGCGACCAGCTGCACCGCGGCATCGGCGCCCTCGGCGCCGCGTCGCCCGACACGCACCGCGTGCTCGTCGTCGAGTCGCTCGGCAAGCTCGCGTCCGCACGGTGGCACGTACAGCGCGCGCACCTCATCGTCGCCGCGATGCGACGATTCGTCGCCGAGCTGCGCGCCGAGGGCTTCGAGGTCGATCACCGCGTCGCGCCGTCGATGGGCGCCGGCCTCGCCGCACACCGCGCGGAGCACGCCCCCGACCGCGTCGTCGCCACGGAGCCCAACTCCTTCGACGCCCGCGCCCTCATGACCCGCCTCGGCGTCGAGACGGTGCGCTCCGACCAGTTCCTCTGCCACCCCGGCGACTTCGCCGTGTGGTCCGCCGGCCGCAAGGCG
>CAXRBC010000117.1:0-3032 GCA_964228515.1 Ilumatobacteraceae bacterium | reverse complement strand
GCGCGGGCATGGGGGACTACCTCGGACTACGGGCGGGGACTACCAGCGGTAGTGCGCGAAGGCCTTGTTGGACTCCGCCATCTTCTGCATGTCCTCGCGCTTCTTCATCGAGGCGCCGAGGCCGTTGGACGCGTCCATGAGCTCGGCGGCGAGGCAGTCGGCCATCGTCTTCTCGCGGCGGTCGCGCGCGTTCTCCACGAGCCAGCGGATCGCGAGCGTCGTCGCGCGGCGCGGGCGCACCTCGACCGGCACCGGGTCGGTCGCGCCGCCGACGCGGCGGCTGCGCACCTCGAGCGGCGGCTTGACGTTCTCCACCGCGCGCTTCACGGCCGCGAGCGGCTCGCCGCCGGTCTTGGTCTCGATGGTCTTCATCGCGTCGTACACGATGTTCTCGGCGATGCTCTTCTTGCCGTGCAGCATCACCTTGTTGACGATCTGGGTCACGAGCGGCGACCGGTAGACGGGGTCGGGGGCGAACTCCCGGCGGATCGCGGGTCCCTTGCGCGGCACGTGCGTCCCCCCGTCGCTACTTCTTGTCGCGCTTCGCGCCGTAGCGGCTGCGGGCCTGCTTGCGATCCTTCACGCCGGCGGCGTCGAGCGCGCCGCGGATGATCTTGTAGCGCACGCCGGGCAGGTCGCGCACGCGGCCGCCGCGCACGAGCACGATGGAGTGCTCCTGCAGGTTGTGCCCCTCACCGGGGATGTACGCGGTGATCTCGACGCCGCTCGTGAGGCGCACGCGCGCGACCTTGCGGAGCGCAGAGTTGGGCTTCTTGGGCGTGGTGGTGAAGACGCGCGTGCAGACGCCGCGGCGCTGGGGCGAACCCTTGAGCGCCGGCGTCTTGGTCTTGGACGACTTCGAGCTGCGACCCTGGCGGATCAGCTGCTGGATGGTGGGCACGCGTGGACCTTCTGCCTGACTTCCTCGATCGTGGATGTGATGAAACGAGCGGTGAAGCCTACGGCTGGTCGCCCGAGGCCGACAACCCTGCGTCCGGGGCGGCGTCGATCGCGTCGCCGGCGACGGCGACCGCGTCGGACGCCTCCGCGACCGCCTCGGCGGGCGCCGCCTCGGGCACGTACGTGCCCTGCAGCCCCGCGAGGTACGCGGCCGGGTCGGCCTCGTCGTCGGAGGAGTAGTACGCCATCGGCACGTAGTCGGGCGCGTTGACCTCGAAGAGGTTGTAGCGGTCCATGCCCGATCCCGCCGGGATGAGCTTGCCGATGATGATGTTCTCCTTGAGGCCGACGAGGTGGTCGGCGCGGCCGTCGATCGCGGCCTCGGTGAGCACGCGGGTCGTCTCCTGGAACGACGCGGCGGACAGCCACGAGTCGGTCGCGAGCGACGCCTTGGTGATGCCCATCAGCTCGGGGCGACCCTCGGCGGGGCGCCGGCCGGCCTCGACGGACTCGCGGTTGCGATCGCGGAACACCTTGGCGTCCACGCGCTCGCCCGGGAGGAACGCGGTGTCGCCCGGCTCCTGCACGCTGACGCGGCGGGTCATCTGTCGCACGATGAGCTCGATGTGCTTGTCGTGGATCGCGACGCCCTGGTCGCGGTAGACGCGCTGGACCTCCTCCACGAGGTACTGCTGGGTCTCGCGGATGCCGCGGATCTCCATCAGCTCCTTGGGGTCGAGGGGACCGTCGGTGATGCGGTCGCCCGCGTTGACCGAGTCGCCGTCCTTGACGAGCAGGCGGCTGCCCGACGGGAGGACGATCTCGGTCTCCTGGCCCTGGTCGTCGACGATGCGCACGGGCACGCCGCGGCCGTCGTCCTCGCCGAGCCGCACGACGCCGGTCGCGCGCGCGAGGCGGGCCGAGCCCTTCGGGTTGCGCGCCTCGAAGAGCTCGACGACGCGCGGGAGACCGCCGGCGATGTCCTTGCCGGCGACGCCACCCGTGTGGAAGGTCCGCATGGTGAGCTGGGTGCCCGGCTCGCCGATCGACTGCGCGGCGATCACGCCGACCGCCTCGCCGAGCTCGATGTCGCGGCCGGTCGCGAGGGAGCGGCCGTAGCACTTGGCGCAGATGCCCGACTCGGACTCGCAGGTCATGACCGAGCGCACGCGCACACGGCCGACCTTGGGGTCGGCGCGCAGGATCTCGACCTCGCGGTCGCCGACCTGCGTGTTGCGCGGCATCGTCGTGCCGTCGGAGAGCTCGACGTCGGCGGCGAGCACGCGGCCGAAGAGCTTGGTCTCGAGGTAGTTGCGCTGGTCGCCGGTGTCGGCGGTGACGCCCTCGACCCAGACGCCCATCGTCGTACCGCAGTCGTCCTCGCGGACGATGAGCTCCTGCGCGACGTCGTGGAGACGGCGCGTGAGGTAGCCCGAGTCGGCGGTGCGCAGCGCCGTGTCCACGAGGCCCTTGCGGGCGCCCGGGGTGGCGATGAAGTACTCCAGGGTCTGCAGACCCTCGCGGAAGTTGCTCTTGATGGGGCGCGGGATCATGTCGCCACGGGGGTTGGCCACAAGGCCGCGCATGCCGGCGATCTGGCGCATCTGCGTCATGTTGCCGCGGGCGCCCGAGCTGATCATCATGTCGACGGGGTTGAAGCGCAGCTCCGCGAACTCGCGGGCCATCTCCTTCTGCACGTCGTTGGTCGCGTCGGTCCAGATGCGGACCTCCTGCTGGCGGCGCTCGCCGTCGGTGATGATCCCGCGGCGGAACTGCTGCTCGACCTTCTCGGCCTTCTTCTCGTACTCCTCGAGGATCGCCGGCTTGCGCGTGGGCGTGCGCACGTCGTCGACCGAGACGGTGAGGCCCGACTGGCTCGCGTAGCGATAGCAGAGGTTCTTGATGGAGTCGAGGGCCGCTGCGATCTCGCCCTTCTCGTAGCCCTCGCTGAGTCGCTCCACGATCTCGCCGAACTCGCGCTTCTTGATCGCGGTGCGGATGTGGCCGAAGCGGTGCACGTAGCCCGCGGGCAGGGCCTCCTCGAAGAGGAGCCGGCCCGGCGTGGTGTCGACGTACGAGATCGCGCCGGCGTCGTCGCGGCCCGCCCACTTGACCTTGGAGTGCAGGCGCAC
>CAXRBC010000116.1:0-4102 GCA_964228515.1 Ilumatobacteraceae bacterium | reverse complement strand
GCGGTCGCGCGCCGGCCCGTACGGGCGGCGACGCTGCTCGCCGACGTCGCCGCGCGCGGCGGGTGGATCGTGGTCGCCGATGCCGTGGCCGACCCGGGCAACCTCGGCACGCTGATGCGCTCGTGCGAGGCGGCGGGTGCGGACGTCATCGCGGTCTCGGGCGGCGCCGACGCGTGGCATCCCCGCGTGGTGCGCGCCTCGGCCGGCGCCGTGTTCCACATCCCCGTCGTGCGCGCCACCGCGACCGACGCCGCGCGCGCGGGATTCCGCGTCGTGGGCACGAGCTCGCACGAGCGAGCGGGCGCGCGCGATTACCGCGAGGCCGACTGGTCCGGTGCCGTCGCGCTCGCGGTCGGCAACGAGGCGCACGGGCTCGGCGACGAGGCGAGCGCCGTAGTGGGCGAGTGGGTCACGATCCCGCACGCCGGGCGCGCCGAGAGCCTCAACGTCGCGATGGCGACGACGGTCCTGTGCTTCGAGATCGCGGGGCGCCGTCGTCGGCGGGGACGCGACGATTAGCGTGGCGCACGTGCTGCTCGACGAGGTGCGCGCGGCGCTCGAGGCCGGGCGCGCGGCCATCGCCGCCGCCGCCGACCTCGACTCGCTGCGTCGCGCCGTGACCGAGCACGCGGGCAAGCGCGCGCCCATCGCGGCGCTCAAGGCCCGCCTCGGTGGGCTGACGGAGGTCGAGCGACGCGACGCGGGGCGTGCCATCCACGAGGCGGGCGCGGCCCTCGAGGCGCTCGCCGCGGCGCGCGAGGCGGAGCTGGCGGCGGCCGACGTGGCCCGGCGGGTGGCCGACGAGGGCATGGACCTCACGGAGCACCTCGGGGCGCGCCGCACCGGGCATGCCCACGTCGTGACCCAGGCGTGGGAGCGGCTCGAGGACGTCTTCGTGGGCATGGGCTTCCGCGTGGCGGAGGGCCCCGAGATCGAGACCGACGAGATGAACTTCACGGCGCTCAACATGCCGCCGAGCCACCCGGCACGCAGCGAGTTCGACACCATGTTCGTCGAGCACGGCGAGCCCGGGAGCACGCTGCTGCGCACCCACACCTCGCCGGTGCAGATCCGCGTCATGCGGGAGTGGGATCTGCCGATCTACGCGGTGATGCCGGGTCGGGTCTTCCGGCGCGACACCCCGGACGCCACGCACATGCCGGTGTTCCATCAGATCGAGGGGCTCGTGGTCGACCGCGACATCACCTTCGCCCACCTGGCGGGGACGATCGAGGCGTTCACCAAGGCGTTCTTCGGCAGCGACTTCACGAGCCGCCTGCGGCCGTCGTACTTCCCCTTCACCGAGCCGAGCGCCGAGTTCGACATCCGGCGCGCGGACGGCGCGTGGGTCGAGCTCGGCGGCTGCGGCATGGTGCACCCGGAGGTGCTGCGGGCGGGCGGCATCGACCCGGAGCGCTGGTCGGGCTTCGCCTTTGGCTTCGGCATCGACCGCATGGCCAAGGAGCGCCACGGCATCGACGACCTGCGCGAGATGTACTCGGGCGACGTGCGCTTCGCCCGACAGTTCTAGGTGGCGCCGTGAAGGTCCTGCGCTCCTGGCTCGACGAGTTCGGCCCCATCTCGCGTGCGGCGCGCACGCCCGAGCGCCTCGCGGAGGCGATGACGGCCCTCGGCCTCGCGGTCGAGGACGTGGCGCACGTGGGCGCACCGGTGCCGGGCGTGGTCGTCGCCCGCGTGCTGCGCACGGAGCGCCACCCGCAGGCGGACCGCGTCCAGCGCGTGTGGGTCGACGCGGGCGACGGCGAGCGCCACGTGTGGTGCGGGGCGTTCAACATGTCGCCGGGCGACCTCGTGCCCCTCGCGACCCTCGGCACGACCATGCCCGACGGCCGGGCCATCGCGCGGCGCGAGATCCTCGGCGTCGCGTCCGAGGGCATGCTCTGCTCGGCCGCCGAGCTCGGGCTCGGTGCCGACGGCGGGGGCATCGCGATCCTGCCCGCGGGCCTGCGCCCGGGGCGCGACGCGTTCGCGGCACTCGGCATCCGGCCCGACGTCGTGTACGACCTCGACGTCACGCGCAACCGCCCCGACGCCACGGGCCACCTGGGCGTCGCGAGGGACCTCGCGGCCCACCTGCGCGTGCGGTTCGCCCCGCCGGCGGGCGATCGGGCCCGGCGCGGCGCGCGGCGCACCCTGCCCGTGCGGATCGTCGATCGTCGGCGCTGCGCGCGATTCCACGTGAGCGTGATGTCGGGCGTGGTGGTGGGGCCGTCGCCCGCGCACCTCCAGCGTCGCCTCGCGCACGCGGGCATGCGGCCGATCAACAACGTGGTGGACGCCTCCAACCTCGTGATGCTCGAGACCAACCAACCGACCCACGCCTACGACGCGGCGCGGCTCACGCGGGGATTCCGCATCCGCCTCGCGCGCGACGGCGAGACGATCGCCACCCTCGACGGCGCGACCCGCGCGTGCACCGAGGACGACCTGCTCATCTGCGACGGCGCCGACGTGCCGGTCGGCATCGCCGGCGTGATGGGCGGCCGCGACAGCGAGATCTCCGACGCGACGACCGAGATCGCGCTCGAGGCGGCGTGGTTCGCGCCCGCGGGCATCCGCCGCACGAGCCAGCGCATGGCGCTGCGCACCGAGGCCTCGGCGCGATTCGAGCGCGGCGTCGACCCGATGGGCGTCGACCACGCGGTCTCGCGGTTCGCCGCCATCCTCCGCGAGTCGTGCCCCGGGCTCGTGGTGCACGCGGGCGCGGCCGACCCGCGCACGCCGCACCTGCCGCGCCCCGCGCGCGCCTCGCTGCGGCCCGCGCAGGTCGGGCGGATCCTCGGCACCCCGATGGGGGCCGCGGCGATCCGCGCGACGCTCGGGCGCATCGGCTTCGCGGTGCGGGGCTCGGGGGCGCGGCTGTCGGTCACGATCCCGACGTGGCGCCCCGACTGCGCCACCGAGATCGACCTGATCGAGGAGCTCGCGCGCCACCACGGGTACGCCCGACTGGGACGGGTCGTGCCGCCGGCCGCCCGCGCGGGCGGACTCTCGCCGCTGCAGGCGAGGCGGCGGGCGCTGCGCAGGGCCGTGCTCGCCCTCGGCGCGTCCGAGGTGATGCCCAATCCGTTCCTCGATCCCGCCGAGCACGCGCGCGCGGGGGTGCCCGACGCCGAGGCCCTGCGTCTTGCCAACCCGCTGGTGGCGGAGGAGAGCGTGCTGCGGGTGTCGCTGCGGCCCGGTCTGCTGCGCGCGATCGCGTCCAACCAGTCGTACGGGGCGCGGGACGTGGCGCTCTACGAGCTGGGCCACGTGTACCCGCGCGGCGGGGCCGAAGCGGCCGGGCAGCGCGGCGGGGCCGAACCAGCCGGGCGGCGCGAAGGGGCCGGCGCGGGGGAGGGCGCCTCGGCGCTCCCCGACGAGCGCGAGCACCTGTGCATCGTCTGGGCCGGCCGCGACGCGGGCGCCGCGGCGGGCTGGTGGGCCGAGCTCTCGGCGCTGCTCGGCGCGGGCGCGCAGCTCGACCAGCGCCGCGTCCCGCCGGGCTATCACCCGACGCGGTCGGCCACGCTCGCGCGCGGACCCCGCGTGCTCGGGCACGTGGGGGAGATCGATCCCGCAGTGCTCGCGCGCTACGGCATCGAGGGACGCGTCGCCTGCCTCGAGCTGGACGCCGGCGCGCTGCTGGTAGAGGAGACGCGCGTCCCGACCGCGCGGGTGGTGAGTCGGTACCCGGCGTCCGACTTCGACCTCGCGTTCGTCGACCCGGCGGGCGTGACCGCGGACGCGCTGCGCCGTGCGCTGCGCACCGCGGCCGGCGCCCTCGCCGAGGACGTCGCGCTCTTCGACGTGTACCGCCGCGACGGCGAGCGCAGCCTCGCGTACCGGGTGCGGCTGCGCAGCGGCGAGCGGACGCTCACCGACGCCGACGTGGCGGGGGTGCGCACGCAGTGCATCGCCGCGGCGACTCGGCTCGGCGCCGCCCTCCGCGGCTGTGGCCGCGGGGCGGGGGGCGGCGCGTGCGAGCTCGTGAGCGTCGATCTCTCCGCGGACCCGAGCCTCGCGGGCGAGTGCGAGCGCCTGCGCGGCTTCCGCGGCTACGCGGTGTGGGGCCCGGGTCCGCTCGACGGCGAGCTCGAGA
>CAXRBC010000115.1:0-10504 GCA_964228515.1 Ilumatobacteraceae bacterium | reverse complement strand
CTCCGTCGTGCTCGTGGCGGGCGGCCGCAACAAGGGGCTCGACCTCGGGCCCCTCGCCGAGGAGTCGGGCCGACTCCGCGGCGTGGTGGCGATCGGCGAGGCGGCCGCCGAGGTCGAGGCCGCGTTCGGCGGCCGCACGGCCGTCGCGCGCGCCGCCTCGATGGACGATGCCGTCGAGGCCGCGTCGCGCATGGCGCGCGAGGGGGACGTGGTCCTCCTCTCCCCGGCCTGCGCGAGTTATGACTGGTATCGCAACTACGGGGAACGTGGCGACGACTTCGCGCGCGCGGTGCGCGCACGCCTCGGCCTCGTGGCTGCGGGGAGGTCCTCGTGAGCACCGTCGTCGCGCCGCGCGCGGTCGCGGGTCAGCCCGACCGCACCTTCTGGGGGATGTTCTTCGCCTTCGTCGGGCTGCTGTGCTTCGGCTTCGTGATGGTGCTCTCGTCGTCCTCGATCGTGGCGCTCAACCGCGGCGAGTCGCCGTGGACCATGTTCCTCAAGCAGTTGCTCTGGGCCTGCATCGGCCTCGTCGTCGGCCTGTGCTTCTACCGCATGCCGTACGCCAACTGGCGCAGGTACGTGACGGCCAACCTGGTGGGCGCGTGGGTCGCGATGCTCCTGCCCTTCGTCCCGGGGCTCGGGCTCACGATCAACGGCGCGAAGGCGTGGGTCTCGGTCGGCCCCGTCGGATTCCAACCTTCCGAGTACCTCAAGCTGGCGGTGCTGCTCTACTGCGCCAACCTGCTGGGCCGCCGCCACGCGGAGATCACCGACGTGCGCCGCACCTTCGTGCCCCCGATGATCGTGCTCGTCGTCTCGGTCCTGTTGTGCCTCGCGCAGAACGACCTCGGCGCCTCGATCATCATCGCGACGATCGTGCTCATCGTGATGTTCATGGCCGGCACGCCGCTGCGGCTCGTGGTCGCGACCGCCGCGGCGGGCGTGCTGGGCGCGCTGCTGGTGGCGCTCACGGGCGCGGCGCGCCGCGCCCGATTCACCGCGTTCCTCAACCTCGAGGAGACCAAGGGCCACTACGGCTACCAGGTGTGGCAGTCCATCCTCAGCATCTCCAACGGCGGGATCTCGGGCGTCGGCGTCGGTGAGGGCACCGGCAAGTGGGGCTACGTGCCGCTCGCGCACAGCGACTTCATCTTCTCGACGATCGCCGAGGAGTTCGGCGTCATCGGCGTGGTCGTGGTGCTCGGGTGCTTCCTCGTGATCGCGATCCTCGGGCTGCGCATCGCGCTGGGCGCCCGCGAGCGCTTCGGCGCGCTGCTCGGCGGTGGCATCGCGATGTGGTTCTGCGTGCAGGCGATCGTCAACGTCGGCGGCGTGACCGGCACGATGCCCGTGACGGGTCTCACGCTGCCCCTCATCTCGTACGGCGGCAGTTCGCTCGCCGTCTGCATGGCCGCCGCGGGGCTCATGCTCAACGTCGCGCGTAACATGAGGTAATCCGGATCCACCCCGACACCGCGGCGGCGACGACCGTCGCACTCATCGCCGGGGGCGGCACGAGCGGGCACGTGATCCCCGCGCTCGCCATCGCCGAGCAGTTGGTCGACGCGGGCTACGACCCCGCCTCGGTGCACCTCGTCGGCACCCACGGCGGCCGCGAGACCCGGCTGGTGCCGGCCGCGGGCCACCCCCTCGCCCTCCTCGACGTCCGCGGCTTCCGTCGCGGCCGCTCGCCGTCGGCCCTGCGCCACGACCTCGGCTCCCTCGCCCGACTCGCCCGCGCGACGCGCGCCGCCGACGCCCTGATTGCCGCGCTGCGGCCCCGGGTCGTGGTCTCGGTCGGCGGGTACGCGAGCGTGCCGGCATCCCGGGCCGCCCTGCGCGCGCGGGTGCCCCTCGTGACCGTGAGCTACGACCACGTGCCCGGGCTCGCGACCCGCGTCTTCGCGCGCCGCGCGGTGGCCAGCGCGGTCGCGTTCGACGACACGCGCCTGCCGCGCGCGGTCGTCACGGGTGCGCCGGTGCGCCGCGCGCTGCGGCACCTCGACCCCGCGCGGGCACGCGGCGACGCCCGCGCGCGACTCGGGCTGCCGGCCGAGGCGACCGTGCTCGCGGTGGTCGGCGGATCGCTCGGATCTGCGCACCTCAACGCGGTGGCGGCCGCGATCGTGGAGCGCCGCGGCGCCGAGGCGCGGCTGGCCATGCTGCACGTCGCGGGCGAGCGCTACGCCGACACGGAGGCGCCGCCGGCGCCGCCGCCCGGGGGCCTCGTGTCTCGGCGCCGTGCGTCGCTCGACGACATGGCCGATCTCTACGCCGCTGCCGACCTCGTGGTCGCGCGCGCCGGGGCGAGCACCGTCGCGGAGCTCGCGTGCGTCGGCGTGGCGTCGCTCCTCGTGCCCTGGCGCGGGGCGGCGGACGACCACCAGCGGGCCAATGCCGCGTGGCTGGCGACGCGCGGCGGCGCCGAGACCGCGCCGGACGAGGACGTGCCCGCCGCGGTGCGCGCCGCGGAGGCGCTGCTCGACGATGCGCCGCGCCGCGCACGGCTCGCCGCGCGGGCGCGAGAGGCGGGCGCCCCGCACCGGCGGGGCGAGGTGGGCGCGCTCGTGCGGCGCGTGGCCGAGACGGGGCGCGCGTGACCGCGGGCGCGATGCCGGACCTCGCGACGCGGCGGCGCCTGCACGTCGTGGGCGTCGGCGGCCCCGGCATGAGCGCGCTCGCGACCGTGCTCGCGGGCATGGGCCACGCCGTCTCGGGCAGCGACGTGGTCGACGGTCCCGTCGTGGCGCGTCTGCGGGCCGCGGGGGTCGACGTGCGGATCGGCCACGACCCCGCGCACGCGGCGGGGTGCGACGCGGTGACGGGTTCGCCCGCGATCCCGGAGGATCACGTCGAATACGCGGCCGCGCGCCGCGCCGGCATCGCCGTCGCTCCGCGCTCGGCCGCGCTCGCCGCGGTGTGCGCCCGCGCGCGCAGCCTCGGCGTGGCCGGCACGCACGGCAAGACGACGACGACCGCGATGGCGTGGTCGGTGCTCGAGGCGGCCGGCGCACGCCCGAGCGTGCTCGTCGGCGCGGACGTGCCCGCGCTCGGCGGCGGGGCGCGCTGGACGGGCGGCGAGTGGTTCGTCGTGGAGGTCGACGAGAGCGACGGCTCGCAGCTCGCGCTGCCGCTGCGGGGCGCGGTGCTCACCAACGTGGACGTGGACCACCTCGACCGCTACGGCACGGTCGACGAACTGCGCGCGTCGTTCGTGCGCGCGCTCGTCGCGGTGTCCGGGCCCGTGGCGGTGTGCGCCGACGACCCGGGTGCGTCCGCCGTGGCGGCCGCCGCCCGCGCGGCGGGCGCCCGTGAGATCGTGACGTACGGGCTCGGCGCCGACGCCGACGTGCGCGGCACCGACGTGCGCACGGCGGGCGGCGAGATCTCGATGCGCCTGCCCGGCGGCGAGGTGCGGCTGCGCGCGCAGGGCCTGCACAACGCGCGCAACGCCCTCGGCGCGGCGGCGCTCGCAACGGCGCTGGGCGTGCCCCACGACGCGATCCGCGACGGGCTCGGCGCGTTCTCCGGCGTGGCGCGGCGCTTCGAGACGCGGGGCACGGACGGCGGCGCGACGTTCGTCGACGACTACGCCCACCTCCCCGCGGAGATCGCGGCCACGCTCGCCGGCGTGCGCGCCGCGGCCGGAGGGTGGCGCCGCGTCGTCGCCGTGTTCCAGCCCAACCGCTACCACCGCATGGCCGTCCTCTCGCCCGAGTACCGCGACGCGTTCGTGGACGCCGACGTCGCCGTCGTCACCGAGATCTACGCGTCGGGCACGCCGCCGATCCCCGGCGTCACGGGGCGCCTCGTCGTCGACGCGGTGCGCGCGGCGCACCCGGGCGCGCGCGTGGAATGGATCGCCGAGCGGGCGGCGCTCGTCGACTGGCTCGCGCGGGAGCTCGGCGAGGGCGACCTCTGCGTGTCGATGGGCTGCGGCGACGTGGCGGGACTGCCCGACGAGGTGATGCACCGGCGGGCGGCGCTGCGCGGGTGAGAATGTCCCGCGCATGATCGTCGACATCACGCGGCCGAGCGACAAGGACCTCCAGCGCCTCGCGGCGCTGCTCGGCGACCGCGCCACGTGCGACGAGCCCCTCGGCCCGTACACGACGTACCGCGTGGGCGGACCTGCCGCAGTGTTCGTGCGCGCCACGAGCGTGGAGGACCTGCACGCCGTGTCGCGCGCGCTTGCGCGCGTCGCGGTGCCCGTGCTCGTGCTGGGTCGCGGGAGCAACACGCTCGTGGCCGACGCGGGCTCCCGCGGGCTCGCGGTCGCGCTCGGGCCGTTCGCCGAGCGGGTCGCGGTGCCCGAGCCGGGATCGCTGCCCGTCGTGGTCGCGGGCGGGCACGCATCGCTGCCGGTCGTGGCGCGCCAGAGCGTCGCCGCCGGGCTCACGGGCTTCGAGTGGGCGGTCGGCGTGCCCGGCTCGGTCGGCGGTGCGGTGCGGATGAACGCCGGCGGTCACGGCTCGGACGTGGCGGCCTCGCTGCGCGAGGTGCGCATCTTCGACCTGCGCCGCGGCATCGAGGCGCACGTGCGCGCGGCCGACCTCGGGCTGCGCTTCCGCGGATCGGACCTGGCGGACGAGCACGTCGTGCTGTCGGCGACGCTCGGGCTCCAGTGGGGTGACCGAGAGGAGGGCGAGCGCCGCATCGCGGAGATCGTGCGCTGGCGTCGCGAGCACCAGCCGGGCGGACAGAACGCGGGCTCGGTGTTCGTCAATCCGTCGGAGGGGGGCGACGGCCCGAGCGCCGGTCGCCTCGTCGACGAGGCCGGCCTGCGGGGTCAGCGCATCGGCACCGCGGTGGTGTCGGAGAAGCACGCCAACTTCATCCAGGCCGACGAGGGCGGCAGCGCCGACGACGTGGTCGAGTTGATGACCTGGGTGCGCCAGCGCGTCGCGGAGCGCCACGGCGTCGACCTGCGCAGCGAGATCCGACTCGTCGGGTTCTCGCCGACGGTCGCGGTGGCGGCCGGCCACGCGCCGCGGCGGTCGGAGCCCGCGGGCAGCACGCGGCTCGAGGCCGCGCTCGACGCGGGCCGGGCCCCCGACGGCTCGGTGCCGCTGCCGCGCTGGGACGAGTCGGTGCCGCCCGAGGTGCTCGAGGAGCTCCGCGACGCCTTCGCCGCCGACGGTGCGGTGACGGGCGGGCTGCGCATCGTGCCCGGCGTCGAGGCGACACCCGCGACGCCAGCGACGGCCCCGCCGGCCGCAGTGGCGGACGCCGCGACGCCCGCGCCCACCGCGGCACCGACTCCCGGGCCGGGGGCGCCCGGTCGCGAGGGGCCGGTCGTCATCGTCGACGAGGACCTGCGCCTCCCGACCGACGAGGACTTCCCGGGGGACGAGCGCTCCCGATCGGTGCACGTGGCGCCGACGACGAGCCCGGAGGCGGCCCAGGTGGTGCCCCTCCGCCGGCAGCGCCGCCGTGCCACGGTGCGCTGGCTCCTGGCCGCCGGTGGGCTCGCGCTGGGCCTCGTGGCCCTGGCTGCGCTCGTGCTCGCCACGCCGCTCGTCGGCATCCGCCGCGTCGACGTGGAGGGCGCGCGCTCGATGAATCCCGCCGTGTTGGCCGCGGTCGAGGAGTCGCTGCTCGGCACGTCGATCTTCTCCGCCGATCTCGCCGCGGCTCAACGTCAACTTGAGGGTGACCCCTGGGTGCGGTCGGCCCGACTGCGTACGTATCTCCCCTCGCGCGTCGTCGTCGAGATCGTGGAACGGCAGCCCGTCGCGTGGTTCGTCGGCGTGGACAACAGGGCGCGCGTGCTCGACACCGACGGCCGCGTGCTGGCCGTCGTCGACGGCCAGCCCACGGAGTACCTGCAGATCACCGGCGTGGGGGCCAACCTGGCGCCCGGCGCCACCGCGGGGGAGACGTACCGCGCGGCCGCGCAGTTGGCCGTGATGCTGCCCGAGGGCGTGCGGGGCCGCGTCGCCCAGCTGGGCGTGACGGGCCCGACCCAGCTCACGATGACGCTGCGCACGGGCACGCTCGTGAGCTTCGGCGCGCCCAACGACCTCTTCAACAAGCTCGTCGCGCTCGTGACCCTGCTCGAGCGTCAGGACCCGGCGAGCATCCTCGCGATCGACCTCGCGGACCCGCGCGCCCCGGCGGTGCAGTCGAAGTAGCCGCGCGGACCCCCGGCGGGCGGTTCCCGCCGGCGTGGTACCGTCTCGACCTCAACGAGAGGATTTCGTTGAGGTTCGGCCCCGCAATAGCCTCGGGCCGGATCGCGCGAGCGAGCGCGGCGGACACCGCGAGGGGGCACCACACCATGGCAGGACAACCGCAGAACTATCTCGCGGTCATCAAGGTCGTCGGCGTCGGCGGCGGTGGGGTCAACGCGGTCAACCGCATGATCGACGCGGGTCTGCGCGGCGTCGAGTTCATCGCCATCAACACCGACGCGCAGGCGCTCCTCCTGAGCGACGCGACGGTCAAGATCGACATCGGCCGCGACCTGACGCGCGGCCTCGGCGCCGGCGCCGACCCCGAGGTGGGGCGCGAGGCAGCCGAGCAGCACCGCGACGAGATCCAGGAGGTCGTCGCGGGCGCCGACATGGTGTTCGTCACCGCGGGCGAGGGCGGCGGCACCGGCACCGGCGCGGCGCCCGTGGTCGCCGAGATCGCCAAGGCCGAGGGCGCGCTCACCGTCGCGATCGTCACGCGGCCGTTCGGCTTCGAGGGTCGCAGGCGCGCGGTGCAGGCCGACGCCGGCATCGCGAAGCTCAAGGAGAAGGTCGACACCCTCGTCGTCATCCCCAACGAGCGGTTGCTCTCGATCTCGACCGAGAAGACCACGCTCCTCGACGCCTTCAAGAAGGCGGACGAGGTGCTGCTCCAGGGCGTCTCGGGGATCACGGGCCTGATCACGACCCCGGGTCTGATCAACACCGACTTCGCGGACGTGCGCACCGTGCTGTCCAACGCCGGCACCGCGCTCATGGGGACGGGATCCGCCAGCGGCGACAACCGCGCCGTGGTCGCCGCCAACGCGGCGATCAACTCGCCGATGCTCGAGGCGAGCATCGAGGGCGCGCGCGGCATCCTCGTCAACATCACGGGCCCGTCCAACATCGGCCTCTTCGAGGTCAACGCCGCGATGGAGATCGTGCGCGCGGTGGCGCACCAGGACGCCAACGTCATCCACGGCATGGTGATCGACGACGACACCAACGACGAGGTGCGGGTGACCGTCGTGGCCGCGGGCTTCGACCGGTGGGACGCCCAGACGCAGCGAGCGTCCGCGCCCGCGCGCGGCGGGGCACCCGCGGCGGCGCCGAAGCCCGGCAAGGCGGGCGACCGACTGCGCACGCTGCTCGGCGACCCGCTCTCCGTCGACGACGATGACGACGACCTCCCGTCGTTCCTGAAGTAGCGGGGCGTCCCGAGACGGACGACCGCCTCGTCGCCGAGCGCCTGTCGGCGCTGCGCGACCGCATCGCGCGCGCGGGCGGACGCGGCGTGCGCGTCGTGGCGGTGACGAAGGGCTTCGGCGTCGACGCGTGGCGGGCGGCCGCACTCGCGGGCGCCGACGGCAGTGGGGAGAACTACGCGCAGGAGCTCGTCGCCAAGGCCGAGGCGTGGGGCGACGCGCCGCGGCCCCCGGTGCACTTCGTCGGGCGGCTCCAGTCCAACAAGGTGCGCGCGCTGGCGCCGCACGTCGACGTGTGGGAGACGGTCGACCGCGATTCGCTCGTCGACGAGGTATCCCGGCGCGCGCCCGGGGCCCGCATCCTCGTGCAGGTCAACGCCACGGGGGAGCCCGACAAGGGCGGCTGCGCGCTCGACGCGCTCGACGCGCTCGTCGCCCGGGCGCGGGCCGCGGGTCTCGACGTGCGCGGCCTCATGGTCGTCGGGCCGACCAACGGCGACCTCGTCGCGACGCGCGACGCATTCGCCGTCGTGCGCGAGGCCGCCGCGCGGCTCGGCCTCGCGGAACTGAGCATGGGCATGTCGGGGGACCTCGAGGTGGCGGTGGCGGAGGGCACGACCAGCGTGCGGGTGGGCACCGCGCTCTTCGGGGAGCGTCCCTCGGCCGCAACGTCGCGGAACTAGGATCGCACGCATGTCGATGTTTCGACGCGCGATGGACTACCTCGGGCTCGGGCCCGACGACGCGTACGAGGACTACGACGCATCCGCGCCCGCCCCGCGCGATCGGCTCGTGCGCGACCGCGGGCCCCGCGATCGCGGGCTCAGGGACCGCGACGTGCGCGAGGGGCTGGACGACGAGTGGGACGACCGAGACGACCGCGACGATCTGCGCGCGCGAGAGCGCCGCGACGACTCCGGCGTGACGGTGCGTCCCTCGGCCGGCGGGCGGCGCATCGAGCCCGCCGTGCGACCCATCCCCGTGCGCACCGATCCGGTGACCGTCTACCCCGAGCGATACGAGGACGCGAAGGAGCTCGCCGACCACTTCGCCGCGGGTCGGCCCGTGATCATCAACGTGCAGGCCACCGAGGCCAAGGTCATGCGGCGCATCGTCGACTTCGCGAGCGGCGTCTGCTACGCGCTCGGCGGGCAGATGGAGAAGATGGAGCAGGGCGTGTTCATGATGCGCCCCGGCGCGCGCACGCACCGCCACTAGCGAGGGGTCGTCGTGGGCGGCCTGGGATCCGTGCTGTGTCCGATCGTCGAGCTGTACACGCTCGCGATCATCCTGCGCGTCGTGCTCTCGTGGTTCCCCGCGACGAGCGGCGGCTTCGTGGGCCAGGCGTCGTACCTGCTCGGGCGCATCACCGAGCCGGTGATGGAGCCCGTGCGCCGCATGATGCCCTCGCTCGGCCCGCTCGACCTCTCGCCGGTCGTCGTGCTGCTCTTCCTGCAGATCGTCGTGCAGGGTCTGATCCTCGGCTGCTGAGCGCGCGGTGCGCTATCCGGACGTAGGGGCGCAGCCCGACTTCCCCGCGCTCGAGCGCGAGACGCTGGCGTACTGGGGCACCGACGGCACGTTCCGCGCGTCGGTGGACGCGAGGCCCGCCAGCACGGGCGGCGCGGTCGGCGACAACGAGTACGTCTTCTACGACGGCCCGCCGTTCGCCAACGGGCTCCCGCACTACGGGCACCTGCTGACGGGCTTCGTCAAGGACGCGGTGCCGCGGTACCGCACGATGCGCGGGCGTCGGGTGGAGCGGCGGTTCGGCTGGGACTGTCACGGGCTGCCGGCGGAGGCCGAGGCGGAGCGCCAGCTCGGCATCTCCGGTCGCCAGGCCATCACCGACCACGGCATCGACAAGTTCAACGACCACTGCCGCAGCTCGGTGCTGCAGTACACGAGCGAGTGGGAGCGGTACGTCACGCGCCAGGCGCGCTGGGTCGACTTCGAGGACGACTACAAGACGCTCGACGTGCCCTACATGGAGAGCGTCATGTGGGCGTTCAAGACGCTCTGGGACAAGGGACTGATCTACGAGGGCTTCCGCGTGCTGCCCTACTCGTGGGCCCTCGAGACGCCGCTGTCCAACACCGAGACACGCATGGACGACGCGTACAAGCAGGTGCAGGATCCGGCGCTCACCGTGGCCTTCGAGCTCGAGACGGGGGAGCACCTGCTCGCGTGGACGACGACCCCGTGGACGCTCCCGTCCAACCTCGCGCTGGCGGTCGCCCCCGACGTGCGTTACGACGTCGTCGAGTCGGGGGGTCGACAGCTCGTGCTCGCCGCCGACCGCCGGGCCGCGTACGAGCGCGAGCTCGGGGAGGCGCGCGTGGTGCGCACCGTGACGGGCTCGGAACTCGTCGGCCGCCGCTACCGTCCGCTGTTCCCGTACTTCGCCGACCATCCGGGCGCCTTCCGCGTGCTCGCCGGCGACTTCGTGACCACCGAGGACGGCACGGGCGTCGTGCACCTCGCGCCGGGCTTCGGCGAGGACGACCAGCGGCTCTGCGAGGCGCACGGCATCGCGTTGGTGGTGCCGGTCGACTCCCGCGGCCGCTTCACCGCGGAGGTGCCCGACTACGAGGGCCAGCTCGTGTTCGACGCCAACCCGCTCGTCATCCGTGCGCTCAAGGAGCGCGGCGTCGTGATCCGCCACGAGACCTACGACCACGCCTATCCGCACTGCTGGCGCACGGGCACGCCGCTCATCTACAAGGCGGTGGGCTCGTGGTTCGTCAAGGTCACGGCCATCCGCGACCGCATGGTGGAGCTCAACGAGCGGATCACCTGGGTCCCCGAGCACATCAAGCACGGGTCGTTCGGCAAGTGGCTGGCCAACGCGCGCGACTGGACCATCAGCCGCAACCGCTTCTGGGGCTCGCCGATCCCCGTCTGGCGCAGCGACGATCCCGCCCACCCGCGCATCGACGTGTACGGCAGCATCGCGGAGCTCGAGCGTGACTTCGGCGTGGGGGTCGGTGAGCTGCACCGGCCGTTCATCGACTCGCTCACGCGTCCGAACCCGGACGACCCCACCGGTCGCTCGACGATGCGCCGCGTCCCCGAGGTGCTCGACTGCTGGTTCGAGAGCGGCAGCATGCCGTTCGCCCAGGT
>CAXRBC010000114.1:0-2191 GCA_964228515.1 Ilumatobacteraceae bacterium | reverse complement strand
CGTGTCGACGCACGCGACGTCGTGCCCGAGGTGCGCGAGGCACGCACCGGTGGTGAGGCCGACGTAGCCCGCGCCGACGACGCCGATCCTGGACATCGCGACGAGGCTACGCGGGAGGCGGTTGCGCGATGGGCGGGTCAGGCGTCGTCGCGGAGGCGCAACGCCACCGCGTTGGCCAGACGGCGACCCGGGCGAGTGAGCGTCGCGCGCCCGTCGCGCACCGTGACGAGTCCGTCGCCATCCATCTCCGCGAGCTCGCCCGCCTCGAACGCGCCCGCCGGCACCCCCTCGCGCATCCGCAGCCGCAGCTGCAGCCCCTCGAGGCGCCGCGTCGGCGCATCGAGCGTCTCCCCCGCCGACTCCGCCGAGCGGCCCTCCGCGACGAGCTCGACGTACCGCTCGGGCGTGCGCACGTTCCACCACCGGCGCCCGTCGCGGTGCGAATGCGCGGCGGAGCCGAAGCCGTCGTAGTTGCCCTGCCGCCAGTACGTCAGGTTGTGACGGCACTCGTCGCCGGGGCGCGCCCAATTGGAGATCTCGTAGTTGGCCAGGCCCGCGGCGGTGAGCACCTCGTCGGCAAGGTCGTACTTGTCCGCCTGGTCGTCGTCGTCGGGGTGCCGCGCGGGCTCGAGCGCCAGCGGCGTGCCCGCCTCGACCGTCAACCCGTACGCCGACACGTGCGTCGGCCCGAGCGCGACCACGTCGTCGAGCGTGCGTCGCCAGTCGTCGAGCGACTCGCCTGCCGCGCCGTAGATCACGTCGAGGTTGATGCGGTCGCTGCCCGCGGTGCGCGCCGCGCGCACCGCGGGAGCCACCGCCGCCGGACCGTGCGCACGCCCGAGGGACGCGAGCACGTGCGCCACGGTGCTCTGCACGCCGATGCTCACGCGGTCCACGCCCGCGGCCGCGTAGGTCTCCATGAGCGCGGGCGTGACGTCGTCGGGATTGCACTCCACGGTGACCTCGGCGCCCGCGACGATGGGGATCGCGCGGATCACGCGCGCGAGGCCATCGGGCGGCACGAGCGTCGGCGTGCCGCCGCCGACGAACACGCTCGTCGCGCGCGGCATGCCCGCCGCGACCGCCCGCTCGACGTCGCGCACGAGCGCGTCGAGGTAGGCGTCGATCAGGTGCGCGCGGTCAGTGAACGTCGCGAAGGCGCAATAGTCGCAGCGCTTCGCGCAGAACGGCACGTGGACGTAGACGCCATGCTCCGCTGCCG
The DNA here is from genome assembly GCA_964228515.1 of Ilumatobacteraceae bacterium. Lineage (GTDB taxonomy): Bacteria > Actinomycetota > Acidimicrobiia > Acidimicrobiales > Ilumatobacteraceae > CAXRBC01. Next base: position 969 of record CAXRBC010000114.1, on the reverse strand, counting down.
TCGGCAGCGGCCCCGCCGCGACCGGCGGCGGGTCGGTCGGCGCGGGGGTGGGGGGCGTCACGACGCCGGCGGGACGAACAGCAGATCGAGCTCCGCCAGCCGCTCCCCCACCCGCTCCACCGGCACGTCGAGCATCACCGCGATCGCGCGCGTGTCGTGGGCGCGCACGGTGATGACCTTGCCGTTGAAGTCCTGGCGCTGCACCTGGATCATGCGCAGGAAGCGCTCCAGCATCTCGTAGCGCTCGCCGCCGCGGGCGGAGAGCTTGGCGACGTCGATGCGCAACTTCGTCGGCGCGGACGCGCCGGGCTGCTGCGCCTCGACGCGGCGCGGGTCGGCGGGCAGGAGCTGGTCGACGGTGACGCCGTAGATCTGCGCGAGGCGCTGCAGTCGCAGCACCGAGATCGCGCGCTCGCCGCGCTCGTAGGCGCCGAGGACGGAGGCCTTGAACTCCTGGCGCGACTGCTCCTCGACCTCGTTGAGGGAGAGGCGCTTCTGCTTGCGGATCGCGCGAAGGCGCTCGCCGACGCGGATGTGGAACGCGTCGTCTGCCGCGTCGGGGGCGGATGCGTCGGAGGTCGGCGCGGCGCCCGCGGTGGGCGACACGGTGCCCGAGTGCGGCGCCGTGGGCGGAGTGGGCGTGTCGCTCATGGTGCCGTGCGCCGCAGGTGGGACATGAGCGTCGCGGCCGCGAGTGCCGCGGTCTCCGCGCGCAGGATCGTGTCGCCGAGCGTCACGCGGGGCGCGTCCGCGAGCTCGTCGTCGGCGAATCCGCCCTCCGGGCCGATGGCGATCGCGCGGTGTACGGCGTCGAGGGGCGCGCCCGCGGGGTCGGCAACGGCGAGCGGCGCCGCAGACGAGGCGAGCGGCGCCGCCAGCGAGGCGGCGAGCGACGCGAGGGGCGCGGCCTCCCGCACCTCCGGCAGTCGCGTGCGCCGCGACTGCATGGCCGCCGCGCGCGCCACCCGC
>CAXRBC010000113.1:0-4603 GCA_964228515.1 Ilumatobacteraceae bacterium | reverse complement strand
GATCTGCCCGGCCTGCCCGTGGACACCCACGTGGGGCGACTCTCGCGGCGGCTGGGGCTCACGCGCGAGGAGGATCCGGTCAAGGTCGAGCCCGAGCTGGGCGCGATGCTGCCGCCCGCGGATTGGGGAGGCTTCAGCCTGCGGCTGATCCTGCACGGCCGGCGCGTGTGCGACGCGCGGGCGCCGAAGTGCGGGGAGTGCCGGCTCGAGGACCTGTGCCCGTCGTCGCTGGTGCCGAGGGCGCGCGCGAAGGGGGCTGCGGGCCGAGCGCGGGCGCGCAAGGGCGGGACGCGGTGAGCGACGCGTCCACCGTCGCCGAGCTCGCGGCCATCGCGGACGCCGTCGACCGGGAGCTCGCGCGCGTGCGCGACCTCGCCTCGCGCCGCGCGGCGCACGCCGCCGCGAGCGGTGACGAGGACACCGGCGACGACCTGCTCGCCGCGATGTACGAGGCCGAGCGCGTGCTCGCGACCGCGGCGCGGATCGTGCGGCGCGCGACGCGCGCGCCGCGTTGACAGGGAGAGTCGTGGGCGGCGCGGACACGCGGCCCTCGCACCACGGGCTCGGGCGCCTCGGCATCTGGACGTGGACGTTCGACGCGCAGCCGATGCGCGAGGCGCAGCGCGGGGCGGCAGCGCTGGAGGAGATGGGATTCGGCACCGTGTGGGTGCCGGAGGCGGTGGGGCGGGAGCCGTTTGCATCGTGCGCGCTGCTGCTGTCGGCGACGGAGCGGCTGACGATGGCGACGGGCATCGCGTCGATGCAGGCGCGCAGCGCCGCGACGATGGCGGCGGGGTGGCGGACGCTGACCGAGCGGTTCGGCGAGCGCTTCCTGCTCGGGATCGGCACCAGCCACCAGCACCTCACGGAGAAGGTGCACCGCGGTCGATACGAGCGCCCGTACTCGGCGATGGTCGAGTACCTCGACGCGATGGACGCCGCGCTCTACATGGCCGCGCCGCCGACGGTGGCGCCGCGCCGGGTGCTCGCGGCGCTCGGGCCGCGGATGCTGGCGCTGTCGGCGCAGCGGGGCCTCGGGGCGCACCCGTACTTCGTGCCCGTCGAGCACACCGCGGAGGCGCGGCGCGTGATGGGGCCCGACGCACTGCTCGCGCCCGAGCAGGCCGTGGTCCTGTCCACCGACGCGGCGAGGGCGCGGGACATCGGGCGGAAGTTCATGCTGACCTACAACCGACTGCCCAACTACGCCAACAACCTGCGCCGCCTCGGCTGGCGCGACGAGGACATCGCGGGGCCCGATCGGGCGCCGAGCGACGCGATGGTGGACGCGATCGTCGCGTGGGGGGATCTCGCGGCGATCGCGGCGCGGATCGATGCGCACTTCGCGGCCGGGGCGTCGCACGTGTGCGTACAGGTGCTGCGGGACGACCTCGCGATGCCGATGGACGAGTGGAGGGAGCTCGCGACGCTGCTGCCGCGCTACGGCGACGAGCGCCGACGCGGCTAGTAGCCGAGGATGCGGGCCTGGAGCCCGCGCATGCCCGCGAGCCAGCGCTCGGGCTCGGTGGCCTTGACCTTCATGTACTCGGCCATCTCGGGGTGCGGGAGGATCAGGAAGCGCTCCGCGGCGATCGCCTCCGCGACGCAGTCGGCGACGTCGTCGGGCTCGAGGACCTTGCCGGATGCGCGCACGATGTCGGCGCCTCCGCGCGAGATGGCGCCGGAGGCCGTCGCGCTCCCCGGCGCGCGCGAGGCGCCCGTGGCCGGCGCGGCGTCGCCACGGAGCATCGCGGTGTTGACACCCTGCGGGCACAGGCACGACACGCGGATGCCGCGCGCGTGGTACGTGATGGAGAGCCACTCGGCGAAGGCAACGGCCGCGTGCTTGGTCACCGCGTACGGCGCCGAGCCGATCATCGACATGAGGCCGGCCGCCGACGCGGTGGAGGCGAAGTAGCCGCGGCCCGCGGCGAGCCAGTCGGGCAGCAGGCGGGCGGCGGCCCAGCGGTGGGCGTGGACGTTGATCGCGAACGCGGCGTCCCAGTCGGCCTCGGGCGTGGTGTGGTCGGTGCCGAGGGCGACGCCGGCGTTGGCGAAGAAGAGGTCGACGAAGCCGAGGCGCTCGCGCGCGGAGTCGACGAGCGCGGCGTTGCCCGCCTCGGTCGAGAGGTCGGCGGTGCCGGCGAAGGCCGATCCTGGGCGCGCGCCGTCGAGGGCCGCGGCCTCGCGGGCGAGCGCGTCGCCGCGCAGGTCGGCGAGCACGACGCGCGCGCCGTCGCGGTGGAAGCGGCGTGCGAGCGCCAGCCCGATGCCCTGCGCCGCACCCGTCACGACGACGGACGCGCCGCGCATCTCCACGGGGCGAGCCTACGGTCGTGCGTCGCTCGTGAAGTCGGGCACGAGCGGAGGAGCGCCGCGATCCGGCGGGACCCCGCGGCTATCGTCGGGTCCGATGAGCACCAACGCGACCACCACCGACGCCGTCGTGACCGAGACGGACATCACCGACAAGATCGTCATCCACGAGGCGCTCGCCGTGATCGACAAGGCGCTCACCGACATGCTCCAGCGCGAGCTCGTGTCGACCGGCGAGGTGGCCGACCTGCTGCTCGACGTCCGGTCGCTGCTCTCGACCAGCCCCGCGGCGAAGTAGGGGTCGCGCCCGCGGCGCGGGTGTCCGCTCGAGCCGACTGCGCGGCGCGTGCGCCGCGCCCTCAACCGAAGACTGCGAGCCCTCCGAGCGCGATGCCGCCGAGAGCGGCACCGACGAGTGCGCCCACCGCGACGTCGCTGAAGTGATGGATGCGCGTCGCGACGCGGCTCGCTGCGATGATCACCGCGAACGCGAACCACAGCGCCGTGGCCGGCGCCGTCGTCCAGCCGGCGAGCACGACCGACGCGAAGAACGCGGACGAGGCGTGGCCGCTCGGGAAGCTGGACGTGCGCGGCGTGCGCATGCGGAAGCGGGCGTCGCCGCGCTCGGTGGGACGGCGACGCTTGAAGAACGGCTTGATGCCCTGGTTGACCGTCAGGCTCTCGACGCCCATGAGTGCCGAGAGCGTGACGGCCTGCGGCCAGCGCGCGGAGTCGGCGATGGCGCGGCCGATCCCGACGATGTGCCAGAGCATGCCGAAGTCGCCGAGCAGGCTCGCCACCGAGAAGAGCCAGACCGTCGGGCGCCAGCGGCGCAGCGGCTCGAGCGCCGCGTCGATGCGGGCGTCGAGGCGCTGGTGCCAGGAGGGTGCGCCCACGCGCCTCAGTCTCGCGGGACGACCGGGTAACGCAGGGGGATCTCGGTGAGCGCCGCCTCGGGCGAGCCGCCGAACTCGGGGCACCAGGGCTTGAAGAAGCAGAAGCCGCAGAGTCGCGACGTGGTCGCGGGGAACTCGCCCGACGCGCATGCGCTCGCGAGCTGGGCGTGGATGGCGACGGCGTCGGCCTCCGTCGAGGCGTTGGACTCCGCCGTGACCTGGGCCTCGACGATCTCGCTCGACTCGAGGTAGTAGAGGCGCAGGCGTGCCGGCAGCTCGCCGCGCTCGCGGTGACACAGCGAGGCGTAGAGGTGCATGTTGGCCATGCGCTCGGCGCCGTAGCCCGGGGCGGGTGGCTTGCCCGTCTTGTAGTCGCTCACCACGAGTGCGCCGTCGGGTGCGCGCTCGAGCCGGTCGATGATGCCGTGGAGCACGAACGGGCCGAGCGACGTCTCGAGCGAGAGCTCGAGGCCGAGCACGTCGGGCACGCGGGGATTCTCGATGCGGTAGTAGCCGTTGACGAGCTCGCGCGAGTGGCGCCAGAAGTTGGCCGTCGCGACGTCGTCGAGCGCGAGGGCGCGGAAGCGCGCGGACGACTCGTAACGCGACTTGGCAGCGTCGAATGCCTCGCGCGCGCGCTCGGTGGTGCGCTCGTCGCGGGGGTGCGCGAGGAGGAGCTCGAGGACGGAGTGGACGAAGTTGCCCTTCACGAGGTGGACCTGCGGCGGCTCGTGCTTGCCGAGGCCGTCGAGGTGCTTGAGCCGGTAGGCGAGCGGGCACTTGCGCCAGTCCCCGATGCGGGAGGGGGAGAGGCGCGTCGGGACGCGGTACGTGCGTGGCTCGTCGGGCATCGGGGGACAACCTAGGTGCGGGGTGGGTGGCGCGTCAGTCGCGGACCGCGACGTCGGCGACGAGGCGGGCGATGCGCGCGGGGTCCTCGAGCGGCGCGAAGTGGCCGAGATCGGGCCACTCGACGTACGTCGCGCCGGGGATGCGCTCGGCGATGCGCCTCGCGAAGGCGGACGGGCGCATGGGCTCGACCGCGCCCGCCACGACCCACGTGGGGACGTCGAGGCGCTCGAGCGCCTCCCACGTGTCGTGGCGTGCGCCCATCTCGTAGGTGCGGGCCTCGAGCTCGGGCGCGCACTTGAGGACGACGGGTCCCGAGGAGTCGGACGGGTCCGCGGGGCCGAAGCCGTGGGCGTCGTAGTCGGCGAGCACGCGCGGATCGAGCGAGGAGAGAGGTGGCTTCGCGGAGAAGTTGGCCACGGCCTCGTCCGCCGAGGGGAACGCGGTGCGTCGGCGCCGCGCCCCGGCGGAGAGGGGATTGTCGCCGCGCGGGGCCGCGCGCACCTCGGGCGGGAAGACGATCGGCTCGCAGACGACGAGCG
>CAXRBC010000112.1:0-3634 GCA_964228515.1 Ilumatobacteraceae bacterium | reverse complement strand
GCCGCGCCGGGGTGACTCGCATCCAGCCTCGCGAGCACGACGAGGGAGTGGCGTCGATCCGCGCGGGACAGGCGCCGCCACGCCAGCGCCTCGGGCGCGGCGAGCAGCACGTCGACCATCGCCATCTCGGCGCCGCTCGGTGGGCGCGGTGCGATCGCGCCGACGCACCGCCGGGCGAGGTGGAGCGGACGACTCACGCGGTCGCCCTCGCGCGCCGCGCGCGGGGGTGCGCCTCGCGGTACATCTCCCACAGCACGTCGTTGCCGACCTTCGTGTAGACCTGCGTCGTCGAGACGGACGCGTGTCCGAGCATCTCCTGCACGACGCGCAGGTCCGCACCCGCCACCAGCATGTGCGTCGCGCACGAGTGCCGCAGGGAGTGCGGCGACATCCCGTCGATGCCCGCGGCGCGCGCGTGGCGCGCGACCACCTCCCACGCGACCTGTCGCGTGAGCCGCCGGCCCCGACCGCCGCCGAACAGCGCGCGTGCATCGGCGCGGGCGATCCGCGCCCCCACACCTCGCCCGGTCGCCGCGAGCGACTCGCGCACGTCGGGCGCCAGCCACGCCGACAGCGCGCGCAGGGCGGCGCCGCCGATCGGCACGAGGCGCTCCTTGGAACCCTTGCCGAAGAGCCGCACGAGCCCGGCGGCCGCGTCGACGTCCGCGACGTCGGCACCGCACGCCTCGGAGATCCGCGCACCGGTCGCGTACAGGAACTCGAGCAGCGCCCGGTCGCGCAGCGCGCGCGGGTCGTCGCCCCGCACCGCACCGATGAGCCCCGCGACCTGCTCCACCGTCAGCGCCGCGGGCAGCCCGAGGGGCACCCGCACGCCGTCGAGGCCCCGCGTCGGGTCGTCCGCCCGCGCGCCGCGTGCCGCCAGCCAGCGGTGGTACGTGCGCACCGCGGCGAGGCGCCGCGCCACGGTGCGCGGGGCGAGGCCGCCCTCCATCGAGTCCAGCCACCGCTCGAGGTCCTGCGTCGCCGCGGTCTCGGGCGCGAGGCCCCCGCGGGCGAGCCAGGCGACGTAGCCCGCCACGTCTCGGCCGTAGGCGGAGACCGTGTGCGGCGAGCGGCCCTCCTCGACCGCGAGCCAGTCGCGGAAGAGCTCGATCGGCGCGGACACGGCCCGCCCCGCGGTCAGGTCCGGGCGCGCCGGAGGGCCTGCAGCAGACCGATCACCGTCTTGCCATCCGTGATCTCGCCGCGGTCCACCATCGCGACCGCCTCGTCGAGGGGCACGCGAGCGACCTCCATGAAGCGCTCCTCCGGGCCGTGCCGGTCGGCGGGCACCTCCCGCAGCCCGGTACCGAGGTAGAGCACCACCGCCGAGTCGGTGACGCCCGAGGCCGAGACGTGCGTGCCGAGGGGCTCGAGCCGCTCCGCGGCGAGCCCCGTCTCCTCGCCGAGTTCGCGGGCGGCGGTGAGGGCCGGATCCTCCCCCGGGACGTCGCGCATGCCCGCGGGGATCTCCCACATCGCCCGGTCCAGCGCCGGGCGGTACTGGCGCACCAGCACGACGCGGCGCTCGTCATCGATCGCCACCACCGCGACGGCCCCGGGGGACGCGACGTACGTGCGCTCGAACTCGCCCCCGTCGGGGTCGGCGAAGGTCCCTGTGCGCAGCGACCAGACCGCCCAGCGGTGCACGTCGCGCTCGGCGACGCGCCGGAAGGCGCTCAACGCGCGAGCTCGGTGGCCCCGTGCGCGGGCGCGTCGGACGGCGCCGTCGCCCCGGATCCCGCCCCGGCGCGGCCGGCCGCGGCGAGGCGTCGCACGCGGTGCGCGAGCGCCGCGCCGACCAGTTCGCGAAAGAGCGGGTGCGGTCGGTCCGGACGGCTCTTGAACTCCGGGTGGGCCTGCGTCCCCACCCAGAACGGGTGATCCCGCAGCTCGACGAACTCGACGAGGCGCTTGTCGGGTGACGTGCCCGAGCACCAGAAGCCGGCGTCCTCGAAGCGCGACCGGTACGCGGAGTTGAACTCGTAGCGATGCCGATGGCGCTCGCTCACGACGGGCTCCCCGTACGCCTCGGCGACCTTGCTCCCCGGTGCGAGCACCGCGTAGTACGCGCCGAGGCGCATGGTGCCGCCCTTGTCCGTCACCTCGCGCTGGTCGACCATCAGGTCGATGACGGGGTGCGGCGTCGCCGCGTTGAACTCCGTCGAGTTGGCGTCGGCGAGGCCGAGCACGTGGCGCGCGTACTCGATCGTCATCACCTGCATGCCGAGGCACAGACCGAGACACGGCACCCCGTGCTCGCGGGCGAACTCGGCGGCGCGCACCTTGCCCTCGATGCCGCGCGGGCCGAAGCCCCCGGGGATCACGATGCCGTCCAGCGAGCCGATGCGCTCGTCGGCGAGCAGCCCCTCCACGTCCTCGGCCTGGATCCAGACGATCTCGACGCGCGCACCATGGTGGAAGCCCGCGTGCTTGAGGCTCTCCGTCACCGAGAGGTACGCGTCGTGGAGGTCGACGTACTTGCCGATCAGGCCGATGCGCACCGGGCTCGTGGAGGCCTCGACGCGCGCGACGAGCTCGCGCCACGGCGTGAGGTCGATCGGCGCCTCGAGGCGCAGCACGTCGCAGACCACGGTGTCGAGGCCCTCGTCGTGGAGGATGAGCGGCAGGGCGTAGATGTTGGACGCGTCCGCCGCGTTGATCACCGCGCGGAAGTCCACGTCGCACTGCCCCGAGATCTTGCGCTTGAGCCCGTCGCTCAGCGGCTCGTCGGAGCGGCAGACGATCAGGTCGGGCTGGATGCCGCGGCTGCGCAGCTCGGTCACGCTGTGCTGCGTCGGCTTCGTCTTCTGTTCGCCGCTCGGCCCGATGAACGGCACGAGCGTCACGTGGACGTAGCAGACGTTGTCTCGGCCCACCTCGTTGCGGAACTGCCGGATCGCCTCGAGGAAGGGGAGGATCTCGATGTCGCCCACCGTGCCGCCGACCTCGGTGATCACGACGTCCACGTCGTCGGTGGCGAGGCGGCGGATCCTGCGCTTGATCTCGTCCGTCACGTGCGGGATCACCTGCACCGTGCGACCCAGGTAGTCGCCACGCCGCTCGGCCGCGAGCACCGCCTGGTAGATCGAACCGGTCGTGGCGTTCGACGCCCGGGTCAGGGGCTCGTCGATGAAGCGCTCGTAGTGGCCGAGGTCGAGGTCGGTCTCGCCGCCGTCGTCGGTGACGAAGACCTCGCCGTGCTCGAAGGGATTCATCGTGCCCGGGTCGACGTTGATGTACGGGTCGAGCTTCTGCATCGTGACCCGCAGGCCGCGCAACTTGAGGAGCCGACCCAGCGAGGAGGCCGTCAGGCCCTTGCCGAGGGAGCTGGCCACGCCGCCCGTCACGAACACGTGCTTCGGCACTCGGGCTCCCGTCTCGCTAGCGGCTACGACGGGACGTCAGCATACCCGTGCCCCCGTCGCTCGCGCTCCCGCGGCCACCGGCGCCACGGACGACACGGACGTCACCGCCGGCCGACCCGGGAGGCCTCGATGAGCTCGCGGGCGTGGCGCACCGCCGACTCCTTGGCGACGCCCCCCGAGAGCATCCGCGCGACCTCGTCGACCCGCTCGCCCCCGTCGAGCACGCGAGCCTCGGCGAAGGTCGCGCCCTTGGACACCCGCTTGGC
>CAXRBC010000111.1:0-2151 GCA_964228515.1 Ilumatobacteraceae bacterium | reverse complement strand
CCCGCCCGGCGCCCGCGGTCGAGGGCCCCGGCGCCGGCGCGGTCACTCACGATGAGGACCACCTGGCCCGGCGCGGCGTCGCCGAGGGCGGCGAAATGGTCGAGGAGCGCCTGGAGGTTGCTCCCACCACCCGAGGCGAGGACGGCGAGGCGGGAGCGCGGGGTGGTCATGGCCGCGTCCCGGTGTGAAGGAGCGCGGCGGTCACGGCGTGGCGATCCCGGAGGACCAGCGCCTCACGCACGGCGCGCGTCTGCTCGTCCGCCGGCGTGTCCGCGCTCGGCACGAGGATGCCGCGCCCGCCGAACACCAGCGCGGGGGCGACGTCGTGCCAGCGGTCGCCGATCCAGATCGAGCGTGCGAGATCGAGCGCGAGGTCCGTCCTCGCCGCCTCGTACAACGCCGTCCCCGGCTTCCGACACCGACAGGGCCCCGTGAAGTCTGGGTGATGGGGGCAGTGGTAGGTGGCGTCGAGCGTGACGCCCTCGGCCGCGAGCAGCGCATCGAGGCGCAGGCGCACCGCCTCGTACTCCGCCGGCGTGATCAGCCCACGCGCGATCCCCGCCTGGTTCGTCACGACGACGAGGGCCCACCCCGCATCGCGGAAGGCGCGCAGCATCGTGGCGGTCCCGTCGAGGAGCTGTACGTCGGCGGGATCGCGCAGGTAGTGCGCGTCGTGGATCAGCGTCCCGTCGCGGTCGCAGAAGAGCGCGGGCCTCACGCGAGCGCCTCCCGGACGAGCGCGACGAGGGTCGCGTCATCCTCAGCGGGGAGGCTGCGCAGATCGAGGTGCACGCGCCCGTCGGCGATCCGTGCGATGACGGGGATCCGCCCCGCGCGCAGGCGTCGTTCGATCGCGGCCGCGTCCCCAGCGAGGGTGACGGCGGCCGACGGGATGCGCGCGGTCGGGAAGGCCCCACCGCCGACGGTCGCCTCGCTCGCGTGCACGGAGGCCGCGGTGCCGATCGCATCGGCCACGACCGCGGCGCGCGCGCGGATGGCTTCCGGTGCCGCGGTCAGCATCGCCAAGGCCGGGATCTCCGACCGGGCGCGCACCGGGTCCCGGTAGAGCGCGAGCGTCGCCTCCAGGGCGGCGAAAGTGAGCTTGTCGACGCGGAGCGCCCGCGCCATCGGGTGTTGCCGGAGCGTCGCGATCGCCGCGCGCGTGCCGAGGACGATCCCCGCCTGCGGACCGCCGAGCAGCTTGTCACCGCTCATGATCACGAGGGTCGCGCCATCACGGACGGCGTCGCCGGCGGTGGGCTCGCCGGACAGGCCCCACGCGGAGAGGTCCATCAGGAGGCCGCTCCCGAAATCGTGGATCAGCGGGAGCCCCGCCTGCGCGGCGATCGGCGCGAGCTCGGGAACCGTCGCCTCGGCGACGAATCCCTCGAGCGCGAAATTGCTGCGGTGCACCTTCACGATCGCCGCGGCACGCGGCCCCACGGCGCGGGCATAGTCGGCGGCGTGGGTGCGGTTCGTGGTGCCCACTTCGACGAGCGTGGTGCCACTCGCCGCCATGATCTCGGGGACGCGGAAGCTCCCGCCGATCTCGACGAGCTCGCCGCGGCTGACCACTGTCTCGCGGCCGGCGGCGAGCGCCTGCAGGGCGAGCACGAGGCCGGCGGCGCAGTTGTTGACGACGAGCGCATCCTCGGCGCCGGTCAGCTCACGCAGCAGCGCGGTCGCGGGGCCATGGCGGTCGCCCCGGGCGCCCGCGGCGACGTCGTACTCGAGGGTAGAACCGCCGCGCGCCACGGCCGCCATCGCCTCGAGCGCGGCGGGGGCGAGTGGGGCTCGGCCGAGGTTCGTGTGCAGCACGACCCCCGTCGCATTGAGCACGGGGCGCAGCGAGGCCTGCGTGCGCGCCGTGAGGTGCCGGTCGATCGCCGCGGCCCACGCCGCATCGTCGGCGGGGACGGCGGCGCCACCCCGCGCGGCGGTGAGGAGGGCGCGCACCGCGTCGGTGACCATCGCCGCCGTCCAGTGCCTCGCGCAGGCGCGCACCGCCGGTCCTTCGAGGACCGTCCCCACGGCGGGGAGCGCGCGGCGCGGGTCGGTCACGGGCGTCGCGGCCGCGCGGCGGTCGAGTCGCGGCGGGCCGCGGTCGAGTCCTTCGGCGGCGCCGGCGGTCGGACACGGATCTCCCGCTCG
>CAXRBC010000110.1:0-2857 GCA_964228515.1 Ilumatobacteraceae bacterium | reverse complement strand
GCGCCTGGCGCGCGATCGGCCGCGCCTGCGCCTGCTGATCGGCGGCGACGGGCGCGATCGCGAGCGGCTCGCGGGCCTCGCGGCGTCCCTTGGCGCGCCGGCGCGCCTGCTCGGGCGCGTGGACGACGCGGCCCTGCCCCTGCTCTACGGATGCGCCGACGTCGCGGCGATGCCGTGCCGCTCGCGGTGGGGCGGGCTCGAGCAGGAGGGGTTCGGCATCGTGTTCGCCGAGGCGGCGGCGTGCGGGGTGCCGCAGCTGGCGGGGCGCAGCGGCGGCGCCACCGACGCGGTCGTGCACGGCGAGACGGGCCTCGTGCTCGACGACCCGCGGTCCGTCGACGCGTGCGCCGACGCGATCGGGCGGCTGCTCGACGACCCCGACGGTCGCGCGCGCATGGCGGTGGCGTCGCGGCGACGCGCGGAGACGGTGCTCGACTACGACGTGCTCGCGGCGCAGCTGGCGGCCGCGTTGCCGGGCCAGGGCTAGGCTCGCCGCCGTGACGGACTCCGCGACGCAGACGGCGACGATCGAGGCGCCCGCGGCCACCTGCTTCGGCGTCGCGACCGACGTGGAGCGATACCCGGAGTGGGCGCACGACGTGAAGGAGGCGACGGTCCGCGAGCGTGACGCGCAGGGTCGGCCCGTGCTCGTCGAGTACCGGGCGTCGGCGCTCGGCCGCAGCACCCACTACGTGCTGCGCTACGACTACTCGCAGGCGCCCGCGCGACTGTCGTGGCACCTCGCGGAGGGCGACATCATGCGGGCGATCGACGGCGAGTATCGATTCGAGTCGCGCGGCGAGCGCACGGACGTCACGTACTCGCTCTCGATCGACCTGATCGTGCCGCTCCCGGGGTTCATCAAGCGCCGCGCCGAGGGGCGCATCCTCCACACGCTGAAGGACTTCAAGGCCCGCTGCGAGTCGTGACGCCCGCCGGCGTCGACATCGGGGGCACCAAGTGCCTCGGGGTGATCCTGCGCGACGGCGAGGTGGTGAGGACCGCGCGGCGCCCCACGCCCGTCGCCGCCGGCCTCCCCGACGTCATCGCCGACCTGCTCGACGAGCTGGGTGAGTGGGACACGCTCGGGGTCGGTGCGCCGGGCCTCGTGACGCTCGACGGCGCGATGCGCGCGTCGCCCAACGTGCGCGAGGCGGACACCTACCCGCTGCGCGAGCGCCTGGAGGCGCGCCTCGGCCGGCCCGTGGCGGTGGCCAACGACGCGACGGTGGCCGCGCTCGCCGAGTGGCGCCTCGGCGCGGGGCGTGGCGTGGACGACATGTGGATGGTCACGCTCGGCACCGGCATCGGCGGCGGGCTGGTGCAGCGCGGGCGCGTGCAGTTCGGCGCGCACGGGTACGCGGGCGAGATCGGGCACATGGTCGTCGAGCCCGACGGCATCCTCTGCCGCTGCGGGCGGCGGGGATGCTGGGAGCGCTACGCGTCGGGCTCCGGCCTGACCAACCTCTCGGGCGGCCTGCACGGCGAGGACGTCGTGGCGCGCGCGGCGGCGGGGGAGCCCGAGGCGCTCGACGTGATCGCGCGGTTCGCGCGGTGGGTCGGGATCGGGCTGTCCAATCTCGCCAACATGACGGACCCCGCGGCGATCGTGATCGGTGGCGGGCTCGTGGAGTCGGCCGCGACGATCATGCCCGCGATCCGCGCGGCGTTCCTCGATGCGCTCTACGCGTCTGAGCACCGCGAGGCGCCGGACCTGCGGGTCGCGGCGCTGGGCGAGCGCGCGGGCGCGGTGGGCGCGGCGCTGCTGCCCGCCGAGATCCTCGCGGGCGTCGTCGCGACGTCGCCCCGCGACCGCGGCGCGGGGGTCGTGTCGCCCTAGCCTCGACGCGGTGGAGTTCCGCCGCATCGCCAACCTGCCGCCGTACGTCTTCACCATCATCAACAACCTCAAGATCGCGGCGCGCCTCGACGGGGTCGACGTCGTCGACCTCGGCTTCGGCAATCCCGACATCCCGTCGCCCGCGATCGCCGTGGAGAAGCTCGCGGAGGCCGCGCACAACCCGCGCAACCACCGCTACTCCCTCTCGCGGGGCCTGCCCAAGCTGCGCGAGGCCGTCGCGTCGATGTACGAGCGCAACTGGGGCGTGCGGCTCGACCCGGAGACGCAGATCACCAACACGATCGGCGCCAAGGAGGGCTTCAGCCACCTGATGTGGGTGCTGCTCGACCGCGGCGACGCCGCGATCGTGCCGTCGCCGAGCTACCCGATCCACATCTTCGGTCCGCTCTTCGCGGGCGCCGACCTGCGGCAGATCCCGATGCGCAGCCAGCAGCGCCCGGGGGACCCCGAGGATCTCGCGGCCTTCGCCGACGAGTTCTTCGGCTCGCTGGAGCGGGCGTGGGAGGCCGACGGGCCCCGGCCTCGCGTGCTCGTCCTGAGCTTCCCGCACAATCCGACGGGCGCCACCGTCGACCTCGCGTTCCTCCAGCGCGCCGTCGACTGGTGCCGCGAGCGCGGCGTCGTGGCGGTCCACGACTTCGCCTACGCCGACATGGGGTTCGACGGCTACACGCCGCCGTCGATCCTCCAGTGCGAGGGCGCGATGGACTGCGCGGTGGAGCTCTACAGCCTCACCAAGGGCTTCTCCATGGCGGGGTGGCGCTGCGCGTTCCTCGCCGGCGCCACGGAGGTCGTGCAGGCGCTCGTGAAGATGAAGAGCTACCTCGACTACGGGACCTTCCAGCCCATCCAGATCGCCGCGACGGTGACGCTCAACGAGGCGGCCGACTTCCCGCGCGAGGTGCGCGCCACCTACCAGTCGCGCCGCGATGCGCTGTGCGACGGGCTCGCGCGCATCGGGTGGGACGTGCCGCGGCCGCGCGGCTCGATGTTCGT
>CAXRBC010000109.1:0-2947 GCA_964228515.1 Ilumatobacteraceae bacterium | reverse complement strand
GTCCCGCCGCCTCGTACAACTGCTCGAGAGAGGCGAAGAGACCGGAGTCCAGCGGGTAGTCCGGCGAGAAATACGCATGCCGTAGGTGCGCCACTCGCCGAAGCACTTCGGTGTACGAGTAGGGCAATCCAGTCCTCAGGGAGACAACAGCAACCTTCGCAGGGTCATGGACGTGGAAGATCGACGGTGCAGTGGGATTGATCAGGATGTCGGTATCGAGACTGGCGATTCGCGTCGTTGGCACCCCCGCATTACGGAGCGCCTCGGGGATGAGGTACTTCTGCCAGTTGATCTTCTTCCACCTGGGGTGGTCGCGGGGGATGAGGTCCTCGTCGAACACGATGATCCCCAGGTCGTGGCGCTCCGCATACATCTGCCACGTGTGCAGCGCGTACTCCATGAACGGCTTCAGGTAGTCCTCGCCGATCGCGATCGTCGCGAGGACGTTGCCGGACTTGCCCGGCTCCCTGATGATCCGCACGTGACTCCCGTCGCCCCGCGGGCCGACGACCGACCCGCCCGATCCGCGAGCCGCGGCGCGGCCCGTCTTCGTAGATTGTACGCGTGGCGCACGAGTTCCTGTCCGAGGCGTGGATGCTCGCCGCGCGCGACATCCGCGCCCGCCACGAGGACCGCTCCATCCGCATCCCCGTCGCCGTCAAGGTCAACCAGATCATCACCGGCGTCCCCTTCGGCCCGGGCCAGGTCGAGGCCTACATGGACACCACCTCGGGCCTGCTCGAGCTCGACCTCGGCCAGCTCCCCGACCCGGACGTCACCGTCACGACCGACTACGCGACGGCGCGCACCATCCTCGTCGAGCAGGACCAGCAGCTCACCATGCAGGCCTTCATGACCGGCCGCGTCAAGGTCGAGGGCGACATGCTCAAGATGATGACCCTGCAGGCCGCGATGCCGCAGGACGAGACCGCCCGGCTGGTGGCCGAGGAGATCCGCGCGATCACGCGGTAGCGGCGGGCCGCACCATCGCGGCCGCCGCCAGCCCGAGCACGCTGACGCCCGCGCCCACCAGCAGCGCCGCGGCGAAGCTGCGCAGCACCCCGAGCTCCGCGAGCGACTCGTGGATGCCGATCATCACCGCCGCGCCGAGCACCGCCCCCATCTGCACCATCAGCTGCTGCACCGCACTCGCGATGCCGAGGTCCTCGCTCGCGACCGAGCGCGACAGCAGGGCCGTCAGCACCGGCGACGCGATGCCGAGCCCGAGCCCCGACAGCGACAGCCCGAGCATGATCCACCAGTCGGGCGCGCCCTCGCGCACGAGCGCGAGCATCACCATCGAGCCGCAGACGAACGCCGCGCCGAGCATGCCCGTCCCCCGTTCGCCGATCCGCCTCGCGACGCCCCCGGCCTGCGGCGCCACGAGCGCGAACACGAGCGGCCTCGCGATCACCAGCCAGCCGATGTGCGAGGGCGTGTAGCCGAGGCCGGCCTCCAGCATCTGCGGGATGACGAGGAAGCCACCCATGTAGGCGAAGTTGGTCAGCGCCTGGCTCGCCACGGGCCACGTCACGTTGCGCACGCGGAGCCACTTGAGCGGCAGCATCGGATCCTCGACCCGCCGCTCCACCCAGACGAACCACCGCAGCGCAGCGGCGCCGAGCAGCGCCACCCCGAGCGTCGGCGCGGCGAGCCAGCCCCACGCGGGGCCGCGATTGATCGCGAGGAGCACGCTCGTCGCGCCGACCGCGAGCAGGACGCCGCCCCGCACGTCGAAGCGCACGTCGCGCTGCCGATCGGTGTCGTGCAGCAGCCACCCCGCGAGCGCACATCCCGCGAGGCACATCGGGGCCTGGATCAGGAACATCGTGCGCCACCCGAACGCCTCCACGAGCGGCGCCCCGAGCACCACCCCCACCACCGGCGCACCCGCGGTCACGAACGACCAGTACCCCACGGGCCGCACGCGCTCCTCGGGCCCGAACATCCGGTGGATGTACGCCATCGCCGACGGCCCGAGCGCCGCACCGCCGGCCGCCGAGATCGTGCGCGCCACGATCATCGAGCCGGGATCCCACGCGGCCGCCGTCACGGCGGCAAACACGCCCGCCACCGCGAGCCCCCCGACGAACACCCGCTTGTGCCCCCAGAGGTCCCCGCACTTGCCGAGCAGCGGCCCCACGACGCCGAACGCGAGGAGCGGCGCCGTGATCGCCCAACTCACCACCCCGACCGAGGTGCCGAGGTCGGCGGCCATCGTCTGCAGCGACACCACGAGCAGCGTGACGTTGGCGCTCACGGTGAACACGCACGCGAGCAGCAGCACCAGGGTCGCGCGGCGTCGCGACCAGTCCGCGACCAGCCCCCTCACGGGAAGGTGAGGTCGATCGTCGCGCCGCGCGGCACCTGCGCGCCGGCCTCGAGGTCCTCGCCGCCGTAGCGCGCCGAGCGCAGGCCCGACGTCTTGCGGCCCTTGACCTCGCCGACCACGAGCCCCGCCTCGGTGAGCAGGCGCTCGACCGAGTCGTACCGCTCGCCGAAGATCGCGGGGAGCGCGACGAGGTCGGGCCCCAGCGACACCGCATAGAGCACCTGCGCGCCCGGGAGCAGCGCCGAGTTGGGCGGCGGCGACTGCTCCGCCACCGCGCCGGCCGCGATCGTCGCGCTGTACACCTCGGCGCTCTGCGTGGCCACGAGACCCAGCTGCTCCACCGCGCGCCGCGCGGCCTCGATCGACATCCCGACGATGAGCGGCACCTGGCGCGGCGCCGGCCCCGTCGACACGACGACCTCGACCACGGTCCCCTCGAGCACCTCGTCGCCCTCGGCGAGCGACGGCTGCTGCGGCACGCGCCACGCGCTCACGAACCCGACGGGCACCGTCTCGCTCGGCTCCTCCACCACCGCGACCGACAGCCCCTGCAGCCGCAGCCGCTGCACCGCCTCCTCGCGCGCCTGGCCGCTCACGTCGAGCAGCACGCCGAGC
>CAXRBC010000108.1:0-14308 GCA_964228515.1 Ilumatobacteraceae bacterium | reverse complement strand
CGTCGCCATCCGCCCCGTCGGGGTCTTGCCGTCGGTTCCCGGCACGCCGAGCATCGGGCGCGGCGCGCCGCCCGACGCCTCGAGGCGGTACGCGACCTCGAGCTCGCTCTCCGCGCGCACGCCGCGCCGCGCCGCGGCCGCGAGCACCGGGTGCGACTCGGGCACGCCGGGGCTCGGCACCAGCAGGTCGACCCCGTCGAGGAGCGCGTCGTGCCCGCCCGCGCGCGGAGGCGGCAGCAACTCCGCCCCGATCTCGCGGGCGAACGCCTCGGCGTCGGCGGGCGGCGCGTCGTCGACGAGGCGGACCGCCTCGCCGCGGCTCGCGAGCTCGCGCGCGACCGCGCGGCCCGCGATCGCGAGCCCGTAGACGAGCGCGGTCACGGCGCGGCGCCCGACAGGCTCGTGAAGTCCGCGATGAAGATCGCGACGGCCGTGGCGACGCAGATGGCCGAGATGATCCAGAAGCGCACGATCACGGTGGTCTCCGGCCAGCCGACGAGCTCGAAGTGGTGGTGAATGGGCGACATGCGCAGCAGCCTGCGCGTGCGCCCCGATGCCTTGAAGACGCCCATCTGGACGGCCACCGAGCCGGCCTCGAAGACCTGGAGCCCACAGATGAGGGGCAGCAGCAGTTGGGTGTTGAGCGTGACGGCGAGCAGCCCGAGCGCGGTGCCGAGCCCGAGCGCGCCGACGTCGCCCATGAAGATCCGCGCGGGCGCGGCGTTCCACCAGAGGAATCCCCCGCACGCGCCGGCCATCGCCGCGGCGAGCACCGTCAGGTCCAGCGGGTTGACGACCGCGCCGTAGAGCTCGGGGTTGCGGAACGTCCAGTACCCGATCACCGTGAACGCGACGAACCCGAGCGCGGCCGACCCCGCGGCGAGGCCGTCGAGGCCGTCGGTGACGTTGACCGCGTTGGCCGTCGCCCACACGATGAGCGCGATCCACGCGACGAACAGCGGCCAGGTGACCTCGAAGCCCGGGAGGTCGGCGCGCGTGAAGGAGATCGTCTCGGCGACTCCGGTCGCGGAGACCAGCCACCACGCGAGCAACAGGCAGATGCCGAAGG
Organism: Ilumatobacteraceae bacterium; assembly: GCA_964228515.1. Classification (GTDB taxonomy): domain Bacteria; phylum Actinomycetota; class Acidimicrobiia; order Acidimicrobiales; family Ilumatobacteraceae; genus CAXRBC01. The sequence continues at coordinate 13,239 of CAXRBC010000108.1, read as the reverse complement.
TGATCTTGCCCTTGCTCTTCCAGAAGATCCCACGGTTGTGCTGACGACGCACCTTGAGCACGTCGTCGAGCAGGCCGATGCCGCCGAGCACGAGCACCGCGACCCAGATGATCATCGACTGATCGGAGAACGGCAGGCCGTCGCGGAGGTGCGCCACCGCCCACCCCGCGCCGCCCGCGAGGAGGATGGCGATGCCGCCCATCGTGGGCGTGCCCTGCTTGGCCATGTGCTGCACCGGTCCGTGGTCCTCGGCGCCGAGGATCGGCTGGCCACGCCCGAGCCGCGCGAAGTACGCCATGAGCGCGCGCGTGCCGGCGAGCGACAGCACGAGCGCCGTGGCGGAGGCGAGCAGGATCGCGATCATGCGACGCGCGACCCCGGCGCGAGCACCTCGCGCGCCACCTCCGCGTCGTCGAACGGCACCTCGCGATCGCCGATCGTCTGGGTGCGCTCGTGGCCCTTGCCCGCGATGAGCACCACGTCGCCGGGGCGCGCCGCACCGATCGCCGCGACGATGGCCTCGCGCCGGTCCTCGACCGTGCGCACCTCCGCGGCGCCGCCGACCGCGCCGCCCAGGATCGCCGCGACGATGTCGGCCGGTCGCTCGTGGCGCGGGTTGTCGCTCGTGACGACGACGAGGTCGGCCCGCGCGGCGGCGACGCGACCCATCTCGGGGCGCTTGCCCGCGTCCCTGTCGCCGCCGCAGCCGAAGACCGCGATCACCCGGCCCGTCGGCGCCGCCACACCTCGCGCGGCGTCGAGCGCCGCGGCCAGCGCGTCGGGGGTGTGCGCATAGTCGACGACGACACTAAACGGCGACCCCGCGGTCACGGGGGCGAACCGACCGGGCACCGGCCGCGCGGCCGCGAGCCCCGCGACCACGTCGTGGACGGGGATACCGATCGCCACCGCGGTCGTGGCCGCCGCCACGACGTTGGCGACGTTGAACGCGCCGCCCATCGCCAGCGCGACGTGCTCGCCCCGCCACTCGAGCTCGAGCGACGACGCCGTCGCGCGCAGGACGCGGGCATCGCCGGGCGTCCAGCGCACGATCGGGATCTCCGCCGCATCCGCGAGCAGCGAGCCGTGCGGGTCGCCCACGTTGACCACGCCGAGGCGCGCCCTGCCGGGCGCGAACAGCATCGCCTTGGCCGCGAAGTAGCGCTCGGGCGTGCCGTGGAAGTCGAGGTGGTCCGAGCCCAGGTTGGTGAACGTCGCCGCGCGATAGCTCGTGCCCGCGACGCGCGAGAGGGCGAGTGCGTGCGACGAGACCTCCATCACCACTGCCTGAGCACCGGCGTCGCGCTCCCGCGCGAGGAGGGCCTGCAGCTCGACGGCCTCGGGCGTGGTGCGCGCCCCGGAGAGCGTGCCGACGACGGTCGTGCGCCAGCCGTGGCGCTCGAGGATCGCCTGCAGCAGGTGCGTGGTCGTCGTCTTGCCCGTCGTGCCCGTCACGCCGATCACGGCGAGCGACCGGCTCGGGTGGCCGTGGTACGCCGCGGCCAGCTCGCCCATCGCGGGGCGGGCGTCGCCGACGAGCACCTGGGCGACGGGCAGCGGCAGTCGGCGCTCGCCGAGCAACGCCACCGCGCCGGCGGCGACCGCGTCGGCGGCGTGGTCGTGGCCGTCGTGCGACTCCCCCGCGACGCAGCAGAAGATCGCGCCCGGCTCGACCGCGCGCGAGTCGCGCGCCACCGCGCGCACCTCGACCGCGTCGTCCCCGATGATCTCGCGCGGCCTGATCGCCGGCGCGGCGGCCAGCAGGTCGCGCAGGCGCATCAGTGCCCCGGACCCAGCTCGGCCGGGCGCTCGCCGACGCAGCCGGCGTCGCCCACGGGCGGGCGCAGGCCCGCCTCGTTGATCAGCGCGGAGGCGATGCGGGCGAAGACCGGGGCCGCGGCGGTGCCGCCGAAGCGGTCGCCGCCCGAGGCGAGCGGCTCGTCGATCGACACGAGCACGGTGAAGCGCGGCTGCGTGGCCGGCAGGAAGCCGACGAACGTCGCGTAGTACGCGCGGCTGCCGTCGTCGCGGGCGTAGGTGCCGTTGTCCTGGCGCTTGTAGGCCGTGCCCGTCTTGCCCGCGACGCTCATGCCGGGGACCTTGGCGAGCTTGCCCGTGCCGTGGCAGACGACGTCGGTGAGCATCGCGCGCATGGTGGCCGCCGTCGCGGCCGAGAAGACCTGGCGCGTCTCCGGCGCGGCCGCGACCTCCTCCGAGCCGTCCACCCGCACGACGGAGCGCACCAAAGAAGGTGCGACGTACACGCCGTCGTTGGCGACCGAGTTGACGGCGGCGAGGAGCTGGACGGCGCTCGTGGCGTAGCCGTAGCCGTACGAGTACGTGATCTGCTCCGTGCCCTGCCACTTGGCGACGCTGCGCATGAGGCCCGTGGTCTCCCCCGGGTACGCGAGCGCCGTCGGCTTGCCGAAGCCGAGGCGCGTGAGGTACGCGTAGTTGGTCTCGAGCGCGTTGGTCTGCGCGATCTGTGCCGTGCCGAGGTTGGACGAGTCGACGATGATCTTGCGGACCGTCATCGGCTCTGTCGGGTGCGGGTAGGCGTCCTTGAGCTCGAAGCGCCACCTCGTGCCCTCGCCGAAGATCTGCTTGCCCGGCACGACGAACGTCGTGGACGGGTCGACCTTGCCCTGGTCGATCGCCGCCGCGATGCTGAAGACCTTGGCGACCGATCCCGGCTCGTGCGCCTCGACCACGCCCACGTTGCCCGCGTCGCTGCCGTAGGTGCCGTCCTCGCGCCGCGCGATCGACGACATCGCCCAGATCTCGCCCGTCGCACGGTCCATCACGATCGCGGTGCCGCCCTTGGCACCGAGGCGCTCGACCTGCTGTTGGAGGATCGCGTCGGCCTGGAACTGCACGTTGCGCGAGATCGTCGTGACCAGTCGGCCGCCCGGCACGGCCTCCTGCACCTGGCCGTGGCCCGCCGAGATCGACTTGCCCGCGGCGTTGACCTCCTTGACGATGCGGCCGTCGGTGCCCGCGAGCACCGACTCGTACTGCTGCTCGAGGCCGGAGATGCCGACGCCGTCGATGTCGGTGCGGCCCACCACGGCGCGCAGTCCGTCGCTCGTGACCGCGCGTCCCTGCTCGTGGTACGACACGATCCCCGGCAGCTTCAGCGCCAGGATCGTGGCCGCGATCTCCGGCGAGGCCTGCCGTGCCACGTACTCGAATGGGTCCGTGGCCTTGCCGAGGCGCACCGCCAGCCGGGCTTCGGCCTCGGGCGTGAGCTGCAGGATGCCGGCGATCGCGCGGGCCGTGCCCACCGGGTCGGTGACGAGACGCGGGTCGGCGTAGACCGTCTCGGTCGGCACCGGGATCGCGAGCTCCTTGCCGTCGCGGTCGAGGATCGAGCCGCGCTCGGCGTCGAGCGTCGTGATGCGCGTGCGCTGCTGCAGGGAGGCGCCGCGGTACGTCTCGCCGCCCACGGTCTGGAGCATCACGATCCGCGCGGTCAGCACGCCGAGCGCGATGCACATGACCGCGGAGATGAACGCGATGCGCTTCTGCACCCGCCCGCCCACGAGGTCCTCGGTGAAGTAGCGGATCACGGCGCCACGCGCCGCGCGACCGGCATCGGCAGCACCGACGACCCGAGCGACGCGACGCTCCGCGGCGTCGGTGGGGCCGATGCGTCCGACCGCGCGGCTCACGGGGTCGCCCCCGTCGCGACGATCGCCGTCTCGCCCGGCTCGGCCGGGGCCGCGATCGGCTCGGGCCGCGGGAGGGCGAACAGCGGATCCATGCTGCCCGTCGACGCCATCACGCGGGCCACCGCCTCGGGCGACACCTCCTGGAACTTGGCGCTCAGCCCGTTCATCATGCCGAGCAGACGGGCCTGCGCGATGAGGTGCGACGGGGCGCGCAGCTCGGCGCGCGTCTGTCGCAGCTCGTCGTAGTGCTGCTGCGCGAGGCGCACGTCGGTCAGCGTGCGGTCGAGCTCGAGCTGCTGCTCGGCGATCAGCGTCTGCATCACGACGACGAGACCCAGCACGGAGACGAACAGCGCGATGGTCGCCACCACGCGGCCGACGGCGCCGTTGGTGATCGTGGCCGGCGCGACGGGCGCATGATCGGCGGGGACGACCCGCAACGGGCGAGCGGGGCGCGACGAGCGCGCGGGCGCCGGTCGGCTCGCGCGGGACGCGCGCGACGGGCGCACCGCGGCCGGGCGGAGGCTCGCCGCCGTCGCCGCCATCAGGCCACCACCGCCGCGGGTTCGCACCGCTCGACCGCGCGCAGTCGCGCGGAGCGCGACCGCGGATTGCCCGCCTGCTCGGCCTCGCTCGGGTGCTTGGGCACGCGCAGGCGGCGCACGGTCCCGCCCGTCGGACGGTCCTCGTGCACGTACGGCGACGCGGGTCCGCCCGCCGGGCCGCGCTCTGCGGCGCGGAAGACGCGCTTGACGATCCGGTCCTCGCCCGAGTGGTACGCCAGCACCGCCACCCGCCCGCCGGGCACGGTGGCCTCGAGCGCCCACGCGACCGCGCCCTCGAGCGCGTCGAGCTCGCCGTTGACCTCGATGCGCAGGGCCTGGAAGGTCCGCTTGGCCGGGTGGCCGCCGGTCCGCCGCGCGGGCGCGGGGCTCGCCGAGGTGACGATCTCGGCGAGCTCGAGCGTCGAGCGCACGGGTCGGCGGGCCACGATCGCCCGAGCGTTGCGGCGCGCGAATCGCTCGTCGGAGTTGGCACGGATCACGTCGGCGAGGCGCGCCTCGTCGTAGTCGTTGACCACGTCGCCCGCCGAGAGCGGCGACGCGGGGTCCATGCGCATGTCGAGCGGGCCGTCGTGCCGGTATGAGAAGCCGCGCGTCGCGTCGTCGAGCTGCGGCGACGAGACCCCGAGGTCGAAGAGCGCGCCGGAGATCTCCCGCACGCCGAGCGCCTCCAGCACCGACGCCACCTGGTCGAAGCGCGCGTGGTGGACCGAGAGCCTCCCCGCGAGCGCGGGCTCGCGACTGCGCAGCTCGGCCGCGGCACGCACCGCCGCGGGGTCGCGATCCACCGCGACGACGCGCAGGTGCGGATGGCTCCGCACGATGGCGGCGGCGTGCCCGCCCCGTCCGTAGGTCGCGTCGACCACCACGCCCGCGGGCACGGGCGCGAACAGGTCGACGATCTCGTCGCACATCACTGGCTGGTGGGTCGTCGCGTCCATCGTGCGTGGCTCGTCGCGCCGCTGGCTCTCGACCCGCCGTCCAGCAATCCCCCGATCGGCAGATGCCCCCGGGATGTCTCCCCGGGTAGCGCGACGGGAGCGGGCGGAGTTGGGGCTGACCGTCGTGCCGATCGGGGGACTGCTGGGCGGCGGATCACCCACGGACCGGGACCGGTGCCGCGGGGGCCGCGCCGTCGTCGTGAGTGCCGACCCCCCTTCGCTCGTCGCCTACTCGGTGCCGGCGAGCTCGTGCGCGCCGGCGTCGCTGATGCGCTGGTGTCGGGAGGGATCCCAGATCTCGACGCGGTCGAACGAGCCGCTCAGCACGACCGGCGCACCGAGGGCGAGCCCCGCGTACTCGCGGAGCTTCTCGTCGACGTGGATGCGACCCTGGGCGTCGACCGCGACCTCGACGATGTTGGACGACAGCGCGCGCTGCTGCGTGCGGGTCATCTCGCCCTGGCGCACGCGCTCCATCGCCTCGCGGGCGACGGCCAGGAAGGCGTCCGCGGTGAGCACGTCGACGCACTTGTCGCGCCCGAGCGCGAGGTAACAGGTGGGCTCCAGGCGGGGCCGGAACGGCGCGGGCAGCGCCACGCGCCCCTTTGGGTCGAGCTGTCGCTCGTGTGCCCCGACGAACATGCCCCTCGCTCCGCTCCTTGCCCCGTATGCCCCTCGTTGGGGGGTGTCCCAACGTCCAGATGGAGCGTATCCCCACCAACCCCCACTGTCAACCACTGTTCACCACTTTTCCCCACCACGTCCGTCGATCGGTGACGGCGCGGGGGCGGCGACGGGTCAGCGGGCGGCGACGACCTCCCCGAGGCGTGTGACGAGGGCGCGGGCAGCGGCGCCGCCGGCCAGCGCGGGCAGCGCCGCGACGTCGGCGGGCGCGGGTGGCTCGCCGAGCCCGGGCCCGTACGCGCGGTAGGCGTCGGGCACCCACCGCGCGTGCACCACACACTGGAAGCGCGCGCCCTCGCGGGTGCGCCGCTGCGAGAGGCCGACGAGCTTGGCGCCTCCGAGCGCCACCTCCCCGGGGCCCATCGCGGCAAAGCAGACGGGCACGTCGTGCACCAGCCCCCCGCGGTGCACGGCGAGGTCCCCCGGCGACGCGAGCCCCTCGGCCGCCAGCGCCTCGCACCAGGCGTCGCCGAGCCAGCCGCAGGCGCGCGTCACGTCGTCGTCCCAGCGCGGATCGTCGCGCCCGACGAGCACGTCCACCCACAGGTGGCCCCCGGGTGCGAGCCACACCGCACCACCGCCGCTGCGACGACGCGCGATCTCCACCCCGTCGCGCGCACACGCCGCCTCGTCGACGAGCCCCGGCACGGCCGCCTGACGGGAGCCGAGGACCAGCGCCGGCCCGGTCGCCTCGATCCAGACGAGCCTGGCCCCCGGGCCCGTCGGCGGCGCGAGGTCGCGCGCGTGGATCTCGCCCGCGGCGCCGCGCAGCGGCGCGGCGCTCACGAGGCGTGCGCCAGGTACTGCTTCCACGCCTCCGGGACGCGATGGACCGCCACCGTGATCCAGGCCAGCTCGCGGGGCGTGTGCGGCACGCGGGCCAGCGCCATGCCGGCCTCCTCGGGGGGTGCGGTCGCGCTTCTTGAGGTTGCACGCGCGGCAGGCCGCGGTCACGTTCTCCCACACGTGCATCCCCCCGCGCGAGCGCGGCAGCACGTGGTCGATCGAGTCCGCGGGCCGCCCGCAGTACTGGCAGCGATGGTCGTCGCGGGCGAAGACCGCGCGGCGCGAGAGCGCCGTGCGGCGGTGGTACGGCACCTTCACGAGGTAGCGCAGGCGGATGACGAGCGGCCCGGGCAGCGTCAGCGACTCGGCGCGCACCTGCGTGCCGTCGTCCTCGACGATGTCGGCCTTGTCGGCGAGCACCAGGCACACGGCCCGGCGTGCCGGCACGATGCTGAGCGGCTCGAACGTCGCGTTGAGGACGAGCGCGCTGCGCATGGGTCCGGCCTCAGGCCCCGCGCGCGCCGGCCGACCGGACGGCGCGCAAACTTCGCCCGCTGTGCCACTCGCGGCACCAGAGCAGGTAGCTCACCACGTCGCGCGCCTCGGGCGCGGGCACCCGTGCGCCGGGCGGCAGGTGGCCGCCGTACTGCGTCACGTGGCGGAAGCGCAGGTAGTCGCGCGTCGGCACCGGCAGCCATGGGGCGCGCCTCCACCAGCCGTCCGGGGCGAGACGCCACGCCTGACGGATCGCGGTGGGCCACAGCATGGGACGCGCGGCGACGGCGGCGACGACGGGCGCCCAACTCATGCCGGCCTCGGCTCCTTGGGCAGCCCGAGCACCATCTCGCCGAGGATGTTGCGCTGGATCTGCGACGAGCCCGCGTAGATCGTGCCCGCGCGCGCGTTGAGGAACGTCATGGCCCACGACATCGACGAGTTGGGCGCGCCGGGATCGTCGGTCTGGAAGCTCGTGAGCGGCTTGCGACCCGCGGGCACGAGCGCGTCGGGGCCGAGGATGTCGACCGCGAGCTCGGTCACGACGCGGTGGTACTCGCTCCAGTACAGCTTGGCGATCGCGGCATCGGGGCCCGGGTGGTGCCCCCCGACGAACTTGGTGAGCGTGCGGCGACCGAGGTACTTCATCACCTGCACCTTGGCGTAGCACCACGAGAGGCGCTGGCGGACGCGGGGGTCGTCGGCGACGCCGCGCTCGCGCGCGAGCTCGAGCAGGCGGCGGAACTCCGCCTCGAAGCGGATCGGATTGGTCGCCGCGGCCTCGCCGCGTTCGAATCCGAGCAGCGACATCGCGACGGCCCAGCCGTTGTTGACCCCGCCCACGATCTCGCCGACGGGCACCGTCGCGTCGGTGTAGAAGACCTCGTTGAACTCGCTGTCGCCCGACATCATGCGGATCGGGCGCACCTCGATCCCCGGCTGGCGCATGTCGACGAGCATGAACGAGATGCCCTTGTGCTTCGGCGCGTCGGGGTCGGTGCGCGCGAGGGTGAAGATGTGGTCCGCGTACTGCGCGCCCGACGTCCAGAGCTTCTGGCCGTTGAGCACCCACTGGTCGCCGTCGCGCACGGCCCGCAGCCCGACGTTGCCGAGGTCGGAGCCCGCGTTGGGCTCGCTGTACCCCTGGCACCACACGTCCTCGCCCGCGATGATGCGCGGCAGGTACCGGCGCTTCTGCTCCTCCGTGCCCCAGATCAGCAGCGTGTTGCCGAGCATCTGGATGCCGAACTGGTCGTTGAGCGCCCCGGTCGGCACGCCCGCACGCGCGAACTCCTCGGCGATGATCACCTGCTCCAGCGCGGAGCGGCCGCCGCCGCCGTACTCCGTCGGCCAGCCCGGGGCGAGGTAGCCACTCGTCGCGAGCGTGGCGCGCCACTCGCGGATGAAGCGGTGGAGCGCCTCGCCCTCCAACGCGCCGATGCCCCGCCAGCTCGCCGGGAGGCGCTCGCCGAGGAAGGCCTGGACCTTCTCGCGGTATTCCTCCGCCTCGGCGTCGTACGTGGGGCGCATCGGCGCCAGCCTAGGTTCGCCGACCGCCCCCGGGCGCGGGCGCGACGCCGATGCCGCGGCGCGCGACCGCCGCGCCGCCGACGAGGGGCGAGAGCGGGCCGAGCCCGACCGGCACGACGCGGAACCCTCGGAGGAATGCGATGCGCGCCGTGCGCGCGAGCTCCTCGCGCACCGCCGCGAAGAACGGCTCGCCGAACCCCAGCGCGACCGACCCGCCGATCACGGCGAGCCGCAGGTCCATGATCGCACCCGTCGAGGCGAGGGCGCGTCCGACGTAGCGGCCCGTGCGCGCGATCACGTCGGGGCCGGCCTCGGCGGCGGGTCTCCCCGTCGCGGCCTCGATCGCGGTGCCCGACGCGACGGCCTCGAGACAGCCGCGTGCGCCGCACTTGCACTCGCGGCCGTCGGGCTCCACGATCACGTGACCGACGTGGCCGCCGTTGCCGTCGCGGCCGTCGAGCAGTTCGCCGCGGCTCACGATGCCGCCGCCCACGCCAGTGGAGACGACCATCGCGACGAAGTCGCGCTCCCCCACCGCGGCGCCGCACCATGCCTCGCCCAGCGCGAGGGCCTTGGCGTCGTTGTCCACCCACGTCGGCAGCCCGCTCAGCTCGGCGAGACGCGCCCGCAGCGGGAAGTCCTGCCACTCGGTGATGTGGAGGTTGGACACCTGCTCGCCCCCGAGGGTCATGGGACCCCCGCACCCCACGCCGCACGCGACGGGCCGCGACGGCGCGGCGTCGAGCTGCCGGCGCACGAGACCCGCGATGGCGTCCCACACGCCCGCCCGCGGGGTCGCGACCCGCTCGTGGGCGAGCACGCGGCCGTCGTCGTCGACGACTCCCGCGAGGATCTTGGTGCCGCCGACGTCGACGGCGAGGTAGCTCACCTGCGCCTACTCGCGGCGGAAGCGCTCCCGCATCTGCTGCTCGGCCTTGGCCCGCTGCGCCTTGAGCGATGCGGTGACGTCGGCCAGCCCGACCTTCGACATCGCGCGCAGCTGGCGCTCGATGGCGAGGGCGCAGCCCAGCATCGCGAGGAACCCGACGAAGGCGACGGACACGTGCACGCGCAGCGACCAGACGGTGAGTCCCAGCGAGGCGACCGCGCCGAGACCCGCCCACCACAGGCGGCGCGCGGCGAGGCGGTACGGCGCCTTGGACGAGACGTTCTGCGCGAAGCGCTCGTCGGAGCGCAACTCCTGCTCGATCTGGGCGAGGATCCGCTGCTCGTTGTCGGAGAGTGGCACCGTCGACCTCCCGGCCTCGTGTGGCGCCGAGCGGCCCGTCCGCCCGACGAGGTCATCGTAGGCCGCCGTCCCCGTCGTCCTCCGGGCGCAGCGCGCTCGCGGGCCCGATCGCCGCATCGCCGAAGCGGCCGCGCACGGCGTCGACCGCTGCCGACGCGGGCGCCCACGCGGCCTCCGCCGTCGCCGCGTCGGCGCCCTCGCGCTGCCCGAAGAGGCTCGGCTGCGAGGCGCCGGCGGTCACGAGCCCGCGCGCGCTCACGCCGATGAGTCGCACGCCGTCCGCGAGGTCGACGTCGTCCAGCATCCGGTCCAGCAGCCGCATCATCGCGGGGGCCGTCGCGACGGGCTCGTCCACGGTCGCCGAGCGTGTGGAGATGCGAAAGTCCGCGTACTTGAGCTTGAGCGTCACGGTACGCGCGGCCACGCCCTGGTCGCGGCAGCGGCGGGCCACCGCCTCGGCGAATCGCACGACGTGGGTGCGTGCCTCCGCGCGCGTTACCACGTCGCGGCCGAACGTCTCCTCCTGGCCGATCGACTTGGGGTCGCGGTCGGGCACCACGGGTCGGTCGTCGCGGGCGTCGGCGAGGTCGCGCAGGTGGGCCGCGTGCGACGCCCCGACCGCCGCCTCGAGGGCCTCCCGCGGCAGGGCCGCGAGGTCGGCCACCGTCGCCACGCCGAGCCGCTCGAGGCGCTCCAGGGTCCGGGGACCCACGCCCCACAGTCGCCCGACCGGCAGGGCACGCACGAAGTCGCGCTCGGACCCGGGCACGACCTCCACGACGCCGGGGCCCGGCTCCACCCCTGCCGCGGTGGCGCGGGGCTTGGCGGACTCGGAGGCGAGCTTGGCGACGAACTTGTTGGTCGCGATGCCGACGCTGCAGGTGAGCTGCGTGCGCGCGAACACGTCGGCGCGCACGCGGGCGGCGATCGCCGCGGGCTCGCCCAGCAGGCGCCGCGCGCCGGAGACGTCGAGGAAGGCCTCGTCGAGCGACAGGCCCTCGACGAGCGGCGTCACGTCGTGGAAGGCGTCGAAGACGGCGCGGCTCGCCTCGCCGTAGGCGTCGAAATCCGAGGGCAGGAAGATCGCGTCGGGGCAGAGGCGGCGCGCCCGCGCGGACGCCATCGCCGAGTGCACGCCGTAGCGGCGGGCCTCGTACGAGGCCGCGGCCACGACCCCGCGCGACGAGTCGCCGCCGACGACCACGGGCTTGCCGCGCAGCTCGGGCCGGCGACGCAGCTCCACCGCCACGAAGAACATGTCCATGTCCACGTGCAGCACCGTGCGCACGGGCGCCATCGCGTCACTCTACGCTCGGTCGCGTGGCGGGGCCGTCGGGGATGTCGGCACTGCCGTCGCCGGCGGCGCGCGCCGCCGCGTTCGTCGGCATCTGCGTCGCGGGCGCCGCGGGCGGCGTGATCGGCTGGGCGCTCGTCGACGTGCAATGCGACGGCGAGTGCGCCGTGCCGCGGGGCGTCGGCACGCTGCTCGGTGCGGTCGGCGTGGCCGCGGGCATGGCGGTCGTCGCGGTGCTCGTGCTCCGCGCGCTCGGAGAGTGGCGCGAGCTCGGGGACCGGCGGTGAGGCTGCCCGTCGGGCCGGGCGCCGGCGTCGCCGACGACCCGCGGGCGCTGCTGGCGCTCGCCCGCGACATGGCGGTCGCGGCCGGCGAGCGGGCGCACGCGGGGCGGCGCGCGGGCCTGCGGGACGTGGGTACCAAGACGACGGCGACCGACATGGTGACCGAGTGGGACCGCGCCACGGAGCGCGACCTCGTCGACACCATCCGCGCGCTGCGGCCCGACGACTCGATCGTCGGCGAGGAGGGCGCGTCGCACCGCGGTGACGGCCCGCACGAGTGGTGCGTCGACCCGATCGACGGCACGACCAACTTCCTCTACGACCTGCCGACCTGGGCCGTCTCCATCGGGGTGGCCGACGCGGCGGGCCCGCTCGCGGGCGCCGTGCACGTGCCCGCGCTGCGCGAGACCTACACGGCGCTGCGCGGGGCCGGGGCGTGGTGCAACGGCGAGGCCATCTCGTGCTCCGGCGCGACCGACCTCGCGACGTCGCTCGTGTGCACCGGCTTCAGCTACGCGCCCGAGCGCCGGGGCCCGCAGGCGCAGCGCGTGGCCCGCATGATCCCCCACCTGCGCGACGTGCGGCGGCTCGGCGCGGCGAGCATCGACCTCTGCTTCGTGGCGTGCGGGCGGCTGGACGCGTACTTCGAGGAGTCGCTGCACCCCTGGGACCTCGCGGCCGGCGCCCTCATCGCGAGCGAGGCCGGGGCGCGGCTCGGCGACTTCGCCGGGGGGCCGCTGCGCCCCGCGCAGGTGCTGGTCGCGGCGCCCGGCATCTTCGACGCCCTGTCGCGCCTCATCGTCGGCGGGTAGACAGGGCACCGCATGGCCACCCGGATCCTCACGGTCGAGGACGACGAGCGGATCCGGCGCTCGGTCAAGTTGGCCCTCGAGGACGAGGGCTGGTCGGTGGACGAGGCCGAGCACGGTGAGGCGGCACTCGCGCGGTTCGCCGACGAGGCGCCCGACGTGGTGCTGATCGACGTGATGCTCCCGGGCATCGACGGCTTCGAGCTGTGCCGGCGCATCCGGCGCGGCAGCGACGTGCCGATCGTGATGGTCACCGCGCGGGGCGACACCCACGACGTCGTGGCGGGGCTCGAGGCGGGCGCCGACGACTACGTGACCAAGCCGTTCGAGCCCAAGGAGCTCTCCGCACGGATCCGCGCCCTGCTGCGCCGCGCCCGGCCGGCGGCGTCGGGGCACGCGCGGCTCGCGTTCGGCGACCTCGAGATCGTGCCCGAGGAGGGCACGGTGCTCGTGGACGGCCGGCCCGTCGCGGTGACCAAGACCGAGTTTCGCCTGCTGCTCGAGCTCGCGCACGACCCGGGCGCGGTCGTGAGCCGCGAGCGGCTCCTCGAGACGGTGTGGGGCTACGGCTACTTCGGCGACAGCAGGCTCGTCGACGTCCACGTGCGTCGCCTACGGACCAAGATCGAGCGCGACCCCGCGGAGCCGCGGCACGTCGTGACCGTGCGGGGCATGGGCTACCGGCTCGAGTCGTGAGCCGCGCGGTGCGCCGCCTCCGCGTGCGACGCGTGAGCGTGCGCACCCGCGTCGTCGTCATCTTCGGCCTCGGCGCGTTCGTGCTCTCGGGCGTGCTCGCGCTCGCCACCCTCACGTTCACCGAGGGCAACCTGCGGGCCGAGCTCGACGACCCCGTGCTCGTGGGCGAGGCGCTCGGCACGCTGCGCACGGGCCTCGCGTGGGCCGCCGTGGTCACGACGCTCTTCGGGCTGCTGC
>CAXRBC010000107.1:0-3129 GCA_964228515.1 Ilumatobacteraceae bacterium | reverse complement strand
CAGGGGCTCGCCTTCGGGTTCAGCGCGCTGCAGGACGGCCGCTACGCGGTCGTGATCCCGGCGTGGATCCTCTCGGGCTTCGGGCTCGATCCGCTGCTCGCGTTCAAGCTGATCCAGGCCGTCACGATGACGTTGCTGTATCGGCTGTGCCGCGAGTGGCTGGATGCTCAGGGCGTGACGCCGCGGCTGTGGCACGCGTTCCTCTACGCGGGGCCGCTCTTCGTCTTCATCTCGCTGCTCGGGCTGCGGGACCTCGTGCTGGCGTACGCCGCGACGTACTGGTTCGTCGGGCGGCACCCGACGCTGAAACTGTTGTGGCTGGGAGCGGCGCTCACGCTGCGCCCCCACCTCGTGGCGGCGCTGCTCGTCGGCTGGGCGGTCGCGGCACTCTGGGGGCGCGTGGCACCTCGCAGCCGACCCCTCGCGCTCTTCCCGCTGACCGTGGGCACGTGGGTCGCGGGGTCGTTCGCATTCCAGATCTTCGGTCTGCTGCAGTACGACGACCCCTACAAGACGCCGTACGTGTGGTTCCAGGTCATCTGGTGGCGGTTCTTCGCCAACTTGGTGGGGCTCCAATTCCTCACGTTCGGCGACGACGTCGTCGCCATGTCGACCGCCCAGCTGGTCGCGCTGCGGATCGTCTTCGTCGACACCCTCGTGATCCCGATCCTCTTCCTGTCGACCCTCCCGTGGGTCGCGCTGCGCCACTCGCGGATGCGCGTGCAGGTGTACGCGACGTTCGTCTTCTTCCTCGGGCTCGTCTCCCAGACCAACTTCAACTCCTCGCGGCAGAACCTGCCGTTCTTCGCGATCATGGGCATGCTCGCCCTCGTCGGCTGGCGCGACCTCCGGTCGGCCGGCCGCGCGGCACCCGTCGAGGCCGGCGCCGTGGGGGTCGCGTGACGTCGCCCCGGCGGCTGATGTACGTCATCACCGAGGATTGGTTCTTCGCCTCCCACTTCCTCGACCGCGCACGAGCCGCGGTTGCGGCGGGGTGGGACGTCGTGGTCGCGACGCGCTGCCGCGACGACGCTGCGCGGATCCACGCCACGGGCGCCCGCACCCTGCACGTGGTGCTCTCCCGCCGCGGGACCAACCCCCTCGTCGAGCTCCGCGCCGTCGCGTCGCTCGTGCGCGTGATGCGCCGCGCGCGGCCCGACGTGGTGCACCACGTGGCCCTCAAGCCCGTGGTGCTCGGCACCATCGCCGCGCGCCTCGCGGGCGTGCGGCGGATCGTGAACGCGCCCGTCGGCATGGGCTACGTCTTCACGTCCGGCGACCGGCGTGCGCGGCTGCTGCGACCCGCGCTGCGCGCCGCGATGCGGGTCGTGCTCAATCCGCGCGGCAGCCGAGTGATCATCGAGAACCCCGACGACCGCGACGCGATCGTCGGCGGCCGCTTCGCCCGCGCGTCCGACGTCTCGCTCATCAAGGGCGCGGGCGTCGACCTGCGCGAGTACGCGCCGACCCCCGAGCCGGACCCCGCGAGCGGGATCGTCGTCTCGGTCGTGGCGCGCATGCTCCGCGACAAGGGCGTCGGCGAGTTCGTCGAGGCGGCCCGCATCCTGCGCGGGCGCGGCGTGCCCGTGAGCTGCCGCCTCGTCGGCGGTACCGACGACGGCAACCCCACGAGCATCGACGTCCCGTCCCTCCGCGCGTGGGAGCGCGAGGGGCTCGTGCAGTGGCTCGGCGCGCGCGACGACGTGCCCGCGGTGTGGCGGGAGAGCCACGTGGCGTGCCTGCCGTCCCACCGCGAGGGCCTGCCCAAGGCGCTCATCGAGGCCGCGGCGTGCGGGCGACCGATCGTCACGACCGACGTGCCCGGCTGTCGCGAGGTGGTGCGGGACGGGATCGAGGGGCTGCTGGTGCCGGCGCGGGACCCCGGCGCACTCGCGGACGCGATCGCCGCCCTCGCGGCCGACCCCGCGCGACGTGCGCGCATGGGGGCCGCCGCACGGGCGCGGGCGGAGGCGGAGTTCGGCAACGAACGCGTCATCGCCGCGACGCACACCGTCTACGACGAGCTGGTGTCGCCGTGAGGCGCGCGTCGACAGGTCGCGCCGGAGCCGACACGTGAGGATCGCCGTCACGGGCGCGACGGGCTTCGTCGGTGCGCACCTGGTGCGGGAGTGGCGCACGCGCGGGCACGAGCCCGTCGCGATCGATGCGCGCGCGCTCGTCCGCGACGAGAACGCCCACGACCACGCACTGCGGGGCGTCGACGCCCTCGTGCACCTCGCGGGCAAGGCCCACGTCGTCGCCCGCTCGACGCCCGCGCTCGACGAGGAGTACCGGGTCGCCAACACGGTGCTCGCGGAGCGCGCGGCGAGGGCCGCCGCGCGCGCGGGCGCACGACGCGTGATCCACATGAGCACCGTGGTGGTGTTCGGCGACCGACATCCGCGTCGGGAGGGGCTGCGGCCGGGTGACGACCCCGCTCCGGTCGGCCCCTACGGCACGTCCAAGGCTCGCGCCGAGGAGCGGATGCGCGCGGTCGCCGCGGAGACGGGGATCGACCACGTCATCCTCCGCCCTCCGCTCGTCTACGGACCCGGGGTGCGGGCCAACTTCCTCGCGATGATGCGGTGGATCGACCGGGGCGTCCCGCTCCCCCTCGGCGCCGTGCGCAACCGACGCAGCCTGGTCTCGATCGACGTGCTCGCCGACGCCGTGGTCCGGTGTGCGGAGCATCCGACGCCGATCGGCTCGACGCTGCACGTGACCGACGACGATGACATCGCGACGCCGAGGCTCGTGCGCGACATCGCCGCGGCGCTCGCACGGCGCGCGATGCTCCTGCCCGTGCCCGCCGCGCTGCTCCGCCTCGGCGCCGTCGCCGTCGGCCACCCGCGGACGTGGGAGCAGCTCTGCGGCAGCCTGTGCCTCGACGTCGCCGACACGCGGCGCCTACTCGGATGGCGCCCCATCACCACGCGGCACGAGGCCCTCGCGCGCACGGCGGCGTGGTACCGCGCGACGCACACTGCGGGTGGTCGGCCGTGACGCTCGCGTGGGTGGCAGCGGTGCTCGCCGCCGCACTCGCGGTGTCGGGTGGCGTCACCGAGCTGGTCCGACGCCGTGCGGTGCGCCGCGCCGACTACGACGTGCCCAACGAGCGCAGTTCCCACG
>CAXRBC010000106.1:0-3524 GCA_964228515.1 Ilumatobacteraceae bacterium | reverse complement strand
ACCTGCTCGACAACGTCACGCGCCACGCGCCCGGTGCCTCGCGCGTGGCGGTGAGCCTCGCGGCCGCGGACCGCGCCGCCGCCGAGGGCGGCGGCGCCCTCACCCTCGTGGTGGAGGACGATGGGCCGGGCTTCGACGCGGCGTGGCGCGCGGGGCGCGGCGCGAGCGCCGCCGATCGCGCGCGTGATGATCTCTCGGCGCGGCACGGGCGCGGCCTCGCGATCGTCGAGGCGATCGCGCACCTGCACCGCGGATCGCTGCGCCGGGGGAGGGGCGCGCTGGGTGGCGCGCGGGTGGAGGTGACGCTCCCGGCCTAGCCCCGGGCGTCGTCCATCTGCGCGCTCGTCGGGCGGCGGAAGATCAGCACCATGGCGATCCCCGCGGCGACGTAGATCGCAGCATTCATGTACCAGGCCGCGTGGAGCTCGGCGGTCGAGAGGCCGGCGACGGCGGCGCCGTCGCGTCGTGCGCCCTCGACGCGGGCGAGCGTCGGCGCGGCGACGGCCAGCGAGAGCGCGGCGCCGAGGGCGGTGCCGACCTGGCGACAGGTGTTGTTGAGCGCGGATCCCATGGCCATGCGGGCAGGGCTGAGGAACGCGGTGGCCGAGCTCGAGAGCGTCGAGATGCTGAGGCCCACGCCGCACCCGGTGAGCAGCATCCAGGGCAGGTAGCGCACGAGGTACGACGGGCTGTCGGGCACGGTCGCTGCGAGTCCGACGGTGCCGGTGCCGAGCATGATCGCGCCGATGAGGAGCACGCGCGCATGCCCGACGCGGTCGGCGTAGCGGCCGGCGAACGGCGCGGTCGCCGCCGCCGTGGCCGGCCCGGGCAGGATCGCGAGCCCCGACGTCGCGACGCCGTAGCCCCAGACGGCCTGGAGCCAGAAGGTGTTGAGCAGCCACATGCCGATGAAGCCCATGCTGAAGAGCACGCCCGCGACGTTGGCCGCGACGACGAACCGAAGGCGGAAGAGGGACAGGTCCAAGATCGGGTCGCTCGCGCGGTGGCAGCGCAGCACGAAGGCCCCGCAGAGCGCCACGCCCGCGAGGAGCGCCGCGAGCGTGCCGCGGTCGGCCCAGCCCCACACCTCGCTCTGCGAGATGCCGAGCACGACGAGGGCGACGCCGCTGAAGCCGAGCACCGCCCCGAGGTAGTCGACGCGCCTCGTCGCCGACGGGTCGCGGGCCTCGCGCAGCACGCGCGCCGCGAGCACGACGGTCGCGAGGGTGAAGGGGATGTTGATGAAGAACAGCGCGCGCCAGCCCAGCGTGTCGACGACGACGCCGCCGATCGAGGGCCCGAGTGCGGCGGCGAGCCCGCCCGTGGCGCCCCAGATGGCGATCGCCTGCGTGCGTCGCTCGACGGGGAACTCGGGGAGCACGATGGCGAGCGACGCCGGCGTGAGCTGGGCGCCGCCGAACGCCTGCAGCACGCGGGCCGCGACCAGCCACCACGCGTTGGGCGCGATGCCGCAGAGCAGCGACCCGACGCTGAACCAGAGGACGCCGCGGATGAAGGTGCGCTTGCGGCCGAAGACGTCGGCGAAGCGCCCCGCGGTCAGCAGTGCGGCCGCGTAGGCGATCGCGTACCCGGAGAAGACCCAGGTGATGAGGCTGCCCGCGGCGAGGTCGTCCTGGATCGTGCGCTTGGCGACGACGACGATCGAGATGTCGAGCGAGACGAGGAACGTCGCGATCGAGGTGAGGCCGAGCACGCGGTAGGCGTGCGAGAGGGAGGCGGACGGCGCGCCGCTCGACGTGTTCATACCGCGGCGAAGAGCCCGCCCGCGCGCACCTGGCGCGCGTACGCGCCGTCGCGGGCCATGAGCTCGTCGTGCGTGCCCTGCTCCACCACTTGGCCGTCGTCGAGCACGGCGATGCGGTCGGCGTTGCGCACCGTCGAGAGGCGGTGCGCGATCACGATGGCGGTGCGACCCCGCATGGCGTCCTCGAGCGCGGCCTGCACGAGCACCTCGCCCTCGTTGTCGAGGTGGCTCGTCGCCTCGTCGAGGATCATGACGGCCGGGTCCTTGAGCAGGAGGCGGGCGATGGCGAGCCGCTGTTTCTCCCCGCCGGAGAGCCGGTAGCCGCGCTCGCCGACCACGGTGCGATAGCCGTCGGGGAGGGCCGCGATCACGTCGTGGATGCGCGCGCGGCGACAGGCCGCGACGAGCTCGTCCTGCGTCGCCTCGGGGCGGGCGTAGCGGAGGTTGGCCTCGATGCTCTCGTGGAAGAGGTGCGGATCCTGCGAGACCACGCCGATGGCCGCGCGCAGCGACGCGACGGTGAGGTCGCGCACGTCGTGGCCGTCGATGCGCACCGCGCCGTGGGTCGCGTCGTAGAGGCGCGGCACGAGCGACGCGAGCGTGGACTTGCCCGAGCCCGACGGGCCCACCACGGCGAGCGTCTCGCCCGGGGCCACGGCGATGGTCACGTCGCGCAGCACCTCGCGGTCGGTGTCGCCCGTGGGTGCGCCCGGGGCCTCGAGCGAGGCGATCGACACCTCGCGGGCGTGCGGATAGCGGAAGCTCACGTGGTCGTACTCGATGCGTCCCCGCGGTGCCACGAGGTCGATCGCCCTCGGACGGTCGACGATCGCCAGCGGCGCGTCGAGCACCTCGAAGACGCGGTCGAAGCTGACGAACGAGGTGAGCAGCTCCACGCGCGCATTGCTGAGCGCCGTGAGCGGCACGTAGACGCGGGTGACCAGCGCGGCGAGGGCCACGAGCGTGCCGGAGGTGACGTCGCCCGAGACCACGAGCTGCGCACCGATGCCGTAGACGGCGACGGCGCCGAGCGCGCCGACGAGGCCGAGCGCGACGAAGAAGACGCGTCCGTACATGGCCGCCAGCACGCCCGCGTCGCGGACGCCCGCAGCCCGCCCGCCGAACTCGCCGACCTCGCGGTCGTGGCGCCCGAAGAGCTTCACGAGCATGGCGCCCGCGACGTTGAATCGCTCCTGCATCTGGGTGTTCATCTGCGCGTTGAGGTCCATCTGGCGCGCGGCGATCGCCTGGAGGCGGGTGCCCACGCGGCGGGCGGGGATGATGAACGCGGGCAGCACGATGAGCGCGAGCGCCGTCAGGCGCCATTCGAGCGCGACCATGGCCGCGACGGTGGTGACGAGGATGACGGCGTTGCTCACGGCGGTGCCGATGGTGGAGGTGACCGCGTTCTGGGCGCCGACCACGTCGTTGTTGAGCCGGCTGATGAGCGAGCCGGTCTGCGTGCGGGTGAAGAAGGCGATGGGCATGCGCTGGACCTTGTCGAAGAGCGCGACGCGCAGGTCGTAGATGAGCCCCTCGCCGACGCGCGCCGAGCCCCAGCGCTGGACGATGGCGAGGGCGGCCTCGGCGACCGCGGCCGCCCCGGCGACGGCGGCGAGCCGCCAGATGCGGCCACGGTCTCCGTCGGGGATCGCGTCGTCGATGATCGCGCGGAAGACGAGGGGCGGCACGAGGGCGACGAGCGCCGACGCGAGGATCGCGCCGAGGAAGACCGCGATCGTGGCGCGGTAGGGGCGGG
>CAXRBC010000105.1:0-4948 GCA_964228515.1 Ilumatobacteraceae bacterium | reverse complement strand
CACGTTCGCGTACCTCGAGGGCCGGGAGCACGCACCCCGCGGCGCCGACTGGGAGCGGGCGATCGAGCACTGGCGCACGCTGCGCACGGACGACGGTGCGAGCTTCGACGCCACGGTCGAGATCGACGCGGGGTCCCTGCGACCGCAGGTCACGTGGGGCACCAACCCCGCACAGGTCGCGTCCATCGACGGCGTGGTGCCGTCCCCCGACGAGTGGGACGACCCGACCGCCAGGGACAACGTGCGCCGCGCCCTCGACTACATGGGCCTCGAGCCGGGCACCCGCCTCCGCGACGTCGCGGTGGACACGGTCTTCATCGGCTCGTGCACCAACTCGCGGATCGAGGACCTGCGCGTCGCCGCCGACGTCGCGCGGGGACGGCGCGCGCGGGTGGCGCGCGCGATGGTGGTGCCGGGCAGCCGCGCGGTCAAGGCGCAGGCCGAGGCCGAGGGGCTCGACCGCGTGTTCCGTGACGCGGGCTTCGACTGGCGCGAGCCGGGCTGCTCGATGTGCCTCGCGATGAACCCCGACACGCTCGCGCCCCGCGAGCGCGCGGCCAGCACGTCCAACCGCAACTTCGAGGGCCGCCAGGGCCGCGGCGGGCGCACGCACCTCGTGTCGCCGGCGGTCGCGGCCGCGCCCGCCAACGCCGGTCGATTCGCCCAGCCCGCCCACCAGGGGTCGCGATGAAGGCCGTGCGCGTGCTCTCGGCGCGCGGCGTGCCGCTGCGACGCAGCGACGTCGACACCGACCAGATCATCCCCGCCGAGTGGCTGAAGCGCGTCGAGCGCACCGGCTTCGAGAAGGGGCTCTTCTCCACTTGGCGCGACGACCGGGACTTCGTGCTCAACGACGAGCGGTGGGCCGGCGCGCACATCCTCGTCGCCGGACCCAACTTCGGCGTCGGCTCCTCCCGCGAGCACGCGGTGTGGGCGCTCCAGCAGTACGGCTTCGACGCGGTCGTGTCGCCGCGCTTCAGCGACATCTTCCGCAACAACGCGACCAAGAACGGCCTCGTGCCCGTCGTGCTCCCACTCGGGACCGTCGAGCGCATCTGGGCGGCGATCGAGGCCGACCCGGCCACCGAGATCGTCGTCGACCTGGAGCGCCTCGTCGTGGAGGTGCCCGGTGCCGGGATCGCCGAGACGTTCCCGATGGAGCCGTCGGTGCGCGACCGCTTCCTCGACGGGCTCGACGACATCGGTATCACGCTGCGCCACGCGGACGCGATCGCGCGCTACGAGTCGGCGCGCCCCTCCTGGGTGCCCGCGGGCGAGGGATAGCCGCCGGGGAAGAACGTCATCAGGTCCGCGAGGCGCGGATCGTTGGAGAAGACCTCGATCGGCGGCTGGGGGTTGAGGCGCAGGCCGCGCTGGATGATGCGACAGGTCGTGTGCTGGTTGTACTCCGCCAGGGTCACGGCCCAGCCGTCGCGGCCCGCGCGCGCGGTGCGGCCCGAGCGGTGCAGGTACGTCTTGACGTCGAGCGGCGGCACGTGGTGGATCACGACCGCGACGTCGTCGATGTCGATGCCGCGCGCGGCGACGTCGGTGGCGACGAGGATCTGCAGGTCCCCCTCGGCGAATCGGCGCAGCGAGCGCTCGCGCGCCCCCTGCGCCATGTCGCCGTGCAGGGCGCTCGCGCGCGCGCCGAGGTCGACGAGTGCGTCGGCGACGCGGTCGCACGTGCGCTTGGTGTCGCAGAACACCACGGTCTGGCCACCGGCGCGGGCGATCGCGTCGATGACGCGATCCTTGTCCATGCGGTGCACGGCGAGGAACAGGTGGCGCATCGTGCCCACCGTCGCGGTCGGGGCGTCGATCGAGACCTCGGCCGGCTCGCGCATGTAGCGGCGCACGAGCGTGCCGACCTGGCCGTCGAGCGTGGCGGAGAAGAGCATCGTCTGGTGCGGCCCCGTCACGTGGCGCAGGATCCACTCCACCTGCGGGAGGAATCCCTCGTCGGCCATGCGATCGGCCTCGTCGATGACGAGCACCTCGATGTCGGCGAGCGACACCTCGTCGGACTTCATGAGGTCGATGAGGCGCAGCGGCGTCGCCACCACGACCTCGGCGCCCTGCTCCAGGCCTCGGATCTGGCGGTCGCGGGCGGCGCCGCCGTAGACGGCGAGCACGGTCGACCCCACGTGCGTGCCGATCGGCGCGAGCACGTCGGTGACCTGCACGGCGAGCTCGCGGGTCGGCACGAGCACGAGACCGCGCGGACGGCGCGACGCGGCGCGCTCGCGGATGCGCTCCAGCATCGGCACCCCGAAGGCGAGGGTCTTGCCCGAGCCGGTGCGGGCACGGCCGCACACATCGTCGCCGCGGAGGGCGACGGGGATCGCCTCGGTCTGGATCGCGAAGGGCTCGCCGAAGCCGCCCGCCGCGAGGCCGGCGTCCAGCCGGTCGCTCACGCCGAGGGGCTTGAAGCGGGTCGGGGTCGGGACGGACTCGCGCTGGGCCGCCGCGCGGCCGATGTCGCCGACGGCGTCGTCGTCGCGGTGGGAGGGGCGGGACGGGCGCCGATCTCGGCCGCCCCGGCTGCTGCCGCCGTCGCGACGGCCGCCGCCGCGCCGCCTGCCGCCTCGGGAGCCTTCCATGGACCGCGTCAGGCTACTGACCGCCGCCGCGCGACGGAGTCGAGCGCGGCGAGCGGCCGAAAGATTTCCGTCGCGCGGCGCATTTCTGTATGGTCGCATCTCGTGCACGCCCGCTCGGCTGGATCGCCGCGCCCCGCCACCGCCCGAGCTCGCTCCGGCACTCGCCGGTCGGCGCATCCCCGCGAGACCGCCCGCCGCGTCGCGCGGCCCGTCTGCACCAACGGTCGCAAGGGACCCTCGTACGACTGGCACGCACTGCTCGTGCCGTGCGACGCCGTGTTCGAAGCGTCGCTCCAGACGCTGCTCGGCGCGCACGGGCGCCGGCGAGAGGGACGATACGCGTGAGCGGACGGGCCGTCCCACGGCGCGTCCTCGTCCTCGGCTGCGGGTCCATCTCGCAGTGCACGGTGCCGTTGCTGATCGACGGGCTCGCGCTCGACCCGAGGTCGATCACGGTCGTCGACTTCGTCGACAATCGCGCGCGGGTCGCCGACGCGATCCGCCGCGGCGTGACGTACCAGCAAGACCGCCTCACGCGGGACAACATGGACGCCTTCCTCTCCGCGCGCGTCTCGTCGGGCGACCTGATCCTCGACCTCGCCTGGGACATCAAGACCTCCGAGATCCTCCGCTGGTGCCGCGAACACGGCGTGCGCTACCTCAACACGTCGGTCGAGCTGTGGGATCCGTACACGGGCATGGCCGAGGCGCACCCGCTCGACCGCACGCTGTACGTGCGCCACCAAGAGATCCGCAAGATGATCGCCGCGTGGGGCGACAATCGCGGGCCGTCCGCCGTCGTCGAGCACGGCGCCAATCCCGGACTCGTCTCGCACTTCACCAAGCAGGCGCTCACCGAGATCGCGACCCGCGTGCTGCGCGAGGGCCGTGCCGGCTCGCGCCAGAGCGCGATCGAGTCGGCGCTCGCCGACGGTCGCTTCAACGAACTGGCGATGCTCTCGGGCACCCGAGTGATCCACGTCTCGGAGCGGGACACGCAGATCTCGAGCGTGCCCAAGCGGCCCAACGAGTTCGTCAACACGTGGTCGGTCATGGGCTTCTACGAGGAGGGCATCACGCCCGCCGAGCTCGGCTGGGGCACGCACGAGCGCTGGATGCCGGGCAACGCGCACGCACACGCCGACGACGGCCCGTGCAACCAGATCTGCATCGCCCAGCCCGGCATGGAGACCACGGTGCGCAGCTGGGTGCCGTTCGGCGAGATCCTCGGCATGGTGATCCGCCACGGCGAGGCGTACACGATCAGCCACCACCTCACCGTGCGCGACGCGGCGGGCAAGGCCGTGTACCGCCCGACGGTGCACTACGCCTACTGCCCCGCCGATGCGGCGATCAACAGCGTGCACGAGCTGCGGATGCGCAACTGGCAGATGCAGGACGCCCAGCGCATCCTGAGCGACGAGATCGTGAGCGGCATCGACGAGCTCGGCGTGCTGCTGCTGGGCCACGACTTCACCGGCTGGTGGACGGGGACGCGCCTGTCGATCGACGAGGCTCGCCGCCTGGTGCCGGGACAGAACGCCACCACCCTGCAGGTCGCCGCGTCGGTGATGGCCGCCACCAAGTGGATGATCGAGGACCCCGAGTGCGGCGTCTGCGTGCCCGACGACCTCCCGTGGGCCCGGGTGCTCGCGGACGCCGCGCCGTACCTCGGCGAGATCTGGAGTGGCGCGACCGACTGGGATCCGCTGCGCACGCGCAACGACCTCTTCCCCGGCTTCGGCAACACGGGACGGCTCGACCCGACCGACCCCTGGCAGTTCCGCAACTTCCTCGTCCCGACGCCGTCCTGATCGCCGCCGCAGGCCGCGGGCGCCGCGCCGCGGCGCCATTCGCCGATAGCGTGAGCGCCGTGACGCAGACGCTCGGCCTCCTCGGCCTCCTGCTTACCTAGCGGCGCCAGCCACATACGGCTGCGCCGCCACCCTCCGAGCCGAACGGCCGGAGGGTTTTTCATTTCTCCCGACGTCCCCGACCCCGACCCACCGACCGACACCAGCGAAACGAGCGACCGACATGGCCCCGAAGCCCACGACCCCGACGCCGATGCCCTTCGACAAGTACGCGCCGTACGTGCCGCTCGTGCTCCGCGATCGCACGTGGCCGGACCGCGTCATCGACGCCGCGCCGCTCTGGTGCTCGGTCGACCTGCGCGACGGCAACCAGGCGCTCATCGACCCGATGGATCCGGAGCGCAAGCTGCGCATGTTCCGCACCCTCGTCCGGATGGGGTTCAAGGAGATCGAGGTCGGCTTCCCGTCGGCGAGCCAGCCCGACTTCGACTTCGTGCGCCACATCATCGAGGAGGACCTGATCCCCGAGGA
>CAXRBC010000104.1:0-6576 GCA_964228515.1 Ilumatobacteraceae bacterium | reverse complement strand
CTGCGGTATCCCGCCTACGGCAGGGCCACCCCACCGACGCTCCCCGCCCGCTCCGGCGACGGCCGCCGCGTCGTCTACTCCAACCGCCTGCAGTGGGGCTGGGTCGTCGACCGCGACGGCACGGTCCTGCGCGCGATGCCCGTCTCGGGTCGCCGCGGCGTCCCCGATGTCGGCTCGTATCGCGTGACCAGTCAGTCCGTGAAGTCGTTCAGCCTCGACTTCGAGGGCGTCTGGTTCGACCACATGACGCGCTTCGCGCTCGGCCCCGACGGCGGCAACGTCGGCTTCCACGCCATCCCGCGGCAGCACGGCAAGCCCATGCAGACGGAGGAGCAGCTCGGCTCGTTCCAGGGCAGCGGCTGCGTGCGCATGTCCGCGGAGGATGCGCGCTTCGTCTACCGCTGGGCACGCCCCGGCACCCCCGTCGTCGTCGTCCCCTGACGCGCCCCGGGCGCGTCAGGCCCGGAGCCGCACCTCGCGGTGTGCCGCGAGGCCAGCGCGGTCAGAACCTCGCGAGCTCCGACTTCAGCAGGTCCAGCCCCAGGTTGCCCAGGTCCAGCGCGTACGCGTGCCACGCCCGCAGGTCGAACGCCGCGCCGTGCCGTCGCCGTGCGTCGTCGCGCAGCGCGAGCCACACGCGCTCCCCGAGCTTGTACGAGATCGCCTGGGCCGGCCAGCCGAGGTAGCGGTCGATCTCCGAGCGGTTGAACGCGTCGTCGCTCGACGACCGCGCGGAGAGGAACTCGAGGGCGAGCTCCGGCGTCCACCGCTCGCCCGGGTGCCAGGGCCAGTCCCGCGGGATCGCGCGCTCGCAGTGCAGCCCGATGTCGACGACCACGCGCGCCGCACGGAATGCCTGCGCGTAGAGGTAGCCGAGCCGGTACTCCGGCCGGTCGAGGAAGCCGAGCTCGTCCATCAGCCGCTCGGCGTACAGCGCCCAGCCCTCGCCGTGCCCGCTGACGAACTCGTTGCGCTGGAAGCGCGACAGCCGCTCGCGATTCACGATCGCGGTGCCGATCTGCAGGTGGTGCCCCGGCACGCCCTCGTGGTACGCGGTCGTCGGCTCGCTCCACCGGGGGAATCGCGTGCGCCCGTTGGCCGGGTACCACGTCGTGCCGGGTCGCGAGAGATCCTCGCTCGGCGGCATGTAGTACATCGCGGCCGCACCGCCCGGCGGCGCGATCATCGCCGTCACCGTGCGGATGCCGTCGGGGATCGCGAAGTGCCCCCCGCCGACCAGCCGCGACATGGCCTCGTCCATCAGCGACTGCAGCCAGTCCCGCAGCGCCGCCTCGCCCTCGATCGAGTGCTCGGGCGCGGTGTCGAGGTGGTGGCGCACGTCGTCGAGGCTCGCCCCGGGCAGGATCTCGGCCGCGCACGCGCGCATCTCGGCGTCCAGTCGCGCCACCTCGCCGAAGGCCCACGCGTACGCGTCGTCGGCATCCACGTCCATGCCCATGTAGCGGCGCCTCGCGATCGCGTGTCGCTCCTCGCCCACGCCGTCGCGCGGGTCGGCAACGGGGGCGTACTCGCGCCGCAGGAAGGCCGCGGTCTCGGTCAATGCGCGGGCCGCGCCCGCCGCCGCGGCCTCCAGCCGCGTCGTCGGCGCGCCCGCGACCTGCCCGCCGCGTGCCGCGAGGGACGAGAAGAACCCGGGCTCCCCGGGCGTGCCCGCCCAACCCTCGAGCATCGCCGCGACCGCGAGCACCTGGCGGCGCTGCGCGACGACGCCGCGCTGCATGCCGAGCCGCCACGACTCGCGCATGCCGGCGAACGCCGCCGGCACCTTCTCCATGCGCGCCGCGATGGTCGCCCACTGCGCCGCGGTCTCCGTCGGCATGAGGTCGAAGACGCTGCGCGCATAGTCCACGTCGCCGGCGAGCACGCGGATCGTGCGCAGGTGCTCGCCCGCGGCGCGCTCGACGGCCGACATCTCGAGGGAGTTGCGCAGCACGCCGGCGGCGAGGCGGTCGCGGTCGCCCGACGCGTCCAGCGCGTCGAGGCGCGCAAGCGTCGAGCGGTCGAGGGTCTCGCGCGCCTCGTGGCCCGCGGGACTGAAGTCCGTCATCTCCTCGTCGCGACCGGGGATCCCGAGCGCGGTGGCGAAGCCGGGGTCGAGCTCCGCGAGGCGATCGATGTACGCGTCGGACAGCGCGTAGACGGGGGAGGTCATCGCACGCCCTTGTCGCGCAGGTGCCGGCCGACGTAGGCGACGACGACCTGCCGCCGCGCAGTGTCGACGTGGAAGTGGATGCGTGCCTCGCCGACGCGGATGTGCGGCTTGGCGAGCACCTGCGCGCCGTGCCAGTCGATCGCGTAGTCCTCGGCGAAGCGATGCACGGCCGCGTCGCTGATCGAGGCGGCGAAGTTGGAGATCCCCTCCCCGCAGTTGAGCATGAACTGCGCGTCGGAGATCCGCCCGCGCACGAAGGGTCCGGCGAGCTCGTCGAGCTTCATCAGCTTGGCGGCGACGCTGCGGCCGTTCATCATGTGGGTCTCGCGGGCCGACGCGATCGCCCGTTCGTGGAACACGAGGTGGCGCAGGTGGCGCTTGGAGTACTCGACGGCCTCCGACAGCCGCTCGAGGTAGGACGAGTCCTGGCCGAGCAGCACGAAGCTCATGAGCTGCTCCTTCTGGCGGTCGAGCTCGTCGAGCCGTGCGGCGGTGGCCTGCTCGGTGAGCGTCATGTTCTCGAGCAGCGCCTCGATGTACTCCTCGCGCTCGCGCAGCAGCGCCCGCAGCTCCTCGTCCTGCGACGTCGCGGCGGGTTGCGCGGGGGCGCTCGGCGCGGTGGTCGCAGCCGACGTGGCGGGCTGCGCGGGCCGCTGCTGGCGCACGATGAGCGGCACGAGGGATGCGCTCGATGCGCCGATCAGTCGGCGCATGAGCGCCTCGTCGTCGCGGTCGTGGAGCTCCTCGGTCCCGCCGGGGCCCGGCCAGACGACCGCGATCCAGCGGTCGGACACCACGCGGGCGCCGAACAGCTCGTTGAAGCCCTTCTCGGCGTCGGTGGAGGTGAGGTGCGCGACGTGGGCGATGCCGAGCAGCTGGCGCGCGGTCGTCTCGCTGGTCACCGAGCGCGGCCCCTTGCCCGCGGTCACCTCGACCACGACGGGGAGTCGCCGGCTGGGCGCCTGGCAGTAGGCGGCGACGGACTGACCCTCGATCTCCGAGTCGGCCGACCACGTGCGTGCCTCGATGCGCCGGTCGGCATCGGTCGCGCGCAGCACCTGCGACGCCGCGACGAGCAGCTCGGAGAGGGCCGCATCGGGGCGCTCGACGCTGCGGCGGGGGAGCACCTCGGCGCGCGTGGGCTTGAGCTCGCGGCGCACGTCGAGGTACCACTCGCGCGAGGTGCGCAGCAGCGTCACCGTCGTGGCGCGCGCCACGGTGCGGTCGCCGTCTGGCTCGAGGAGCTCGACCTGTTGCGCGCCCTCGGCGGGGCCGCCGCGGCGCGTCACCCGCACCGTGCCGGGACGCCGGTCGGCCGGCGCGACGCGCTCGAGCCACGCCTCGATCAGGGCGTGGATGGTCTCGCGGGGGTCCGCACCCTGGCGCGACGCGGACAGCGACGCCCCGAAGGTCGTGATCACGACTGCGCCGCCCCGCGCGCGACTGCGCCGCGCGCCCCGCGTGTACTCGCCGCGTCCGCCGGTCCGGGCCGGCGGGCGAGCAGCTGCGTCGTCGCGCTCAGCCCGTCGTGGTACCTGCCTTCGTGGATCTCGCGCTCCACCTCGCGCGCCACGACGAGCTCCCAGCCCGCGAACTGCCCGCGCAGCTCGTCGAGCGTCACGTTGAGCTCGGGGGACTGCGGGCCGCCCACGCCGCGCCCGACGTTGTCCGGCCGGTACGCCTCGAGGAGATACCAGCCTCCGGGCCGCACCGCCCGGGCGATCCGCGCGTGCACGTCGGCGCGCAGCGTGGGCGCCATGTGGCAGAAGACGGAGACGACGAGGTCCCACGCGTCGGTCCCCAGGTCCCACGCCGCGAGATCGGCGGCCCTGGCGTCGACCCGCACGCCGCGCTCGGCGGCGAGGCGGAGGGCCTTGGCGACCCCGACGGGCGAGAGGTCCACGGTCGTCACGTCGTGGCCGAGCCCCGCGAGCCACACGCCGTTGCGGCCCTCGCCGTCGCCGATGCACAGGGCCCGCAGCGGTGTGCCGGCCATCGGCGGGAGCGCCATGCACTCGCGGAGAAAGTCGTTGGGCTCGGTGCCGAAGCCGTATGCGTCGCCGGCGTATCGCTCGTCCCAACTGATCCCGCTCGACGTGGTCGACATCGCGCGCATTCTACGGATGGCCGTCCCTCGGGACGCCCGTGACTACGGTGGCGCGGTGCTCGCGGAGACGATCGTCGGCGGCGCCGCGACGGTGCTGTCGGTGGCGTTCTCGTGGCCGCAGGTCGCGCGCGGCTGGCGCACGGACTCGACCGAGGGCGTGGTGCCACGATCGTTCCTCCAGGGCGCGTGCGGCAGCACGCTCTGGACGACGTACGGCGTCGCGCGTGGCGACGTGCCGCTCGTGGTGTCCAACGCCTCGATCGTCCTGTCGTCCCTGCTCGTGCTGTGGCTCTGCGTGCGCCACGGGCGCATCCGGGCCGTCGAGGTCGCGGGCCTCGTCGCGGCGTCCCTCGCGGTCGGCCTCGCCGCGGGTGCCCGCTCCGACGCCGCGCTCGGACTGTGCGCGCTGCTCGTGGGTGCGCCGGCGATCCTCCCGCAGACCTGGCGCGTGTGGCGCACCGAGCACCTCTACGGCGTGTCGGCCGTGATGTACGCGACGCTCGCGGTGTGCTGCACCTGCTGGTTGACCTACGGGTTGTTGATCGACGACCTGATCGTGGCGCTGCCCAACGTGATCGGGATCTCGTGCGCGTCGTACATCGCGTGGCGGGCGCACGACTCGCACCGCCGATTCGCTACCCCAGCCGCAGCCTCGCCGAGCTGACCCCGCAGCGCGGGTGGCGCACGGTGATCTCCACCGTCGAGCCGGCCGAGGCCCGCACGACCCAGCGGTGCGACAGCCGGTCCGGCGTGCCGTCCGACATCGCGCCGCCGTCGTAGGTGAAGGCCGATCGGCCCTCCAGCTGCCCCGCGCGCACGCGGGCCTCGCCATCCACGACCGTCGCGCCAGTGATCTCGAGCGTGATCGGGAGCACGAGTCGGTGCTCGCGCGCCCACTGCGTCACCTCGGTGCCGAGCCAGCCGACGTTGGCGACGCCGACCTGCACCGACCACGCCTCGCCGCCGAGGTGCTCGGCGACGGCGCGCTTGATCTCGAGGCGCGGAGACGCGAGCGCCTGGTGGATCGCGACGTCCACGTGCGGCGCGACCTCGGCCTTGAGGTGGCGCGAGGGTGCGTTGGTCCACACGCGGAAGGCGTCGACGCCGCCGATCTCCACGCGCCCCAGCTGGGGGTGGTCGTAGGGCCGCCACGGCAGGTAGCCCTCGATCCCCTGCGCGTCGCACCAGCGGCACACCGCGAGCTCCTGCGCGGCGCTGGGCCCGACGTACCAGATGTCCGTCGGCGAGTGCTCGCCCGTGGCGCGGTAGATCGCGTCCCAGAACTCGGTGGTCCACGAGTACACGCCCAGGTGTTCGTACGCCCAGTCGTCGCCGGCACCGCCCATCACCTTCGACTTGTCCCACGTGAGGTCCTCGTACACCGAGTGCACGGGGTACGTGGTGAGCGGAGTCGAGTACTCGCCGAAGGTCCTGAAGACGTGCAGGTCGATCGGCGGCAGCTTCGTGTCGGGGTTGCTGCTGCTGGGCCGCAGCATGAAGCCACCGGCCGTGTGGAACGCGTTGTACCCGCACACGTTGGGCCGCGCCCGCACCGCGCGCACGAGCGCGTCGACCTCGGGCTCCGACAGCGGGTGGTCGCCCGAGCCCAGCACCTCGGCGCCCCAGCCGGCGGGGAAGTTGCGGTTGAGGTCCAGCCCCGCGGGGTCGCGCGGCGTCGGGATCGTGAAGCCGTCGTAGTCCTCGATGAGCCCCTCCGACAGGAGGCGATAACGCGGCGCGCCCGCGGGCGCGCCGAGCGGCCCGACGTGGACCATCAGGCGGGGCTCGTCCGGATGCACCGTCCACGCGCCGTCGGGATCGGGGATGCGCATCGTGAGGATGCGGCCGTCGCCGTCGACGTCCTGCGGGTGCAGCCCCGGCCAGCGGTGTCCGTCGCGCCACGGCCACGGGCGCACGCTCGAGCGGTGGTAGCGCGGGCTGTCGGCGAGCGCATCCTCGACCCCATCGGGGTTGACCCGCGGCGCGACGTAGAACGTCCGCGTCCGCAACGCCTCGGTCACGAGCGGGTCGCCGGCCGCGTGGCGCGTGACGAGCGCGTGGATCAGGTGCAGCGCCGCGACGCCGCCGGTGACTTCGACTGCATGGATGTTGGCGTCGACCCAGTGCGCCGGCTTGGTGTCGTGAGTGCCGGTGATGCCGTCGGTGATCGTCGCGAGCAGCAACTCGCGCCCGAGGTGCGAGGTGCCGTACGACTCGACGGTGAGCAGGCGCGGGTGCGCGACCGCCGTCTGGCGCAGCCACGCGGCCATCTCCTCGTATCGCAGGAACCGGTCGA
>CAXRBC010000103.1:0-3169 GCA_964228515.1 Ilumatobacteraceae bacterium | reverse complement strand
GACATCTTCGGGCTGCGCCCGCTCTACGACGAGATGGTCGCCCGTCTCGCCCGCGAGTGGGGCGTCTCGGTCGCGGCCGTCGAGCCCTTCCCCGGCCGCACACTCGGGCCCGAGATCGAGCCGCGCGTCGCGCAGGTGCCGACGCTCGACGACGACGCGCACCTGCGGGACCTCGAGGAGGCCGCGGCACATCTCGGCACCTCCCGTGTTGGGCTGATGGGGTTCTGCATGGGCGGGATGTACTGCTTCAAGTCGGTGCGCAGCCCGCGCTTCGACCGGATCGTGGCGTTCTACGGCATGATCCGCGTGCCCGAGCGCTGGCGCGCGACGGGCCAGCGCGAGCCGCTCGGCTACCTCGCCGAGACGGAGTCGACCAACGCCGACCGCGTGCTCGCGATCCTCGGCGGCAAGGATCCGTACACGCCGCCCGACGACGTGCGGTCGCTGCGCCTCACCGGCACGACCGTCGTGCTCTACGAGGAGGCGGACCACGCCTTCGCGCACGACCCCGCGAGGCCGGTGCACCGCCCCGACGATGCCGCGGATGCGTTCGCCCGCGCCAAGGACTGGCTGACCGGGTCCTGAGGCTGCGCGGCGGCGGTAGCGCACGCCGCGGCGGTAGCGCGGCGGCCGCGCCCGCGCGTCAGCTCGCGCGCACCTCGAGGCGGTCGCGCATGAGGATGCGGTAGCGGCGGTCCTGCTGCTCGAGCCATCCGAGCCTGATGAAGCTCGAGATCGCCTTGTTGACCCGCTCGCGCGAGGCGCCGACCATGCCGGCCAACTCCTCCTGGGTGATCGGGAGGACGAACTCGTCCTTGCCGCCCGAGAGCTCGAGCAGCCGCTTGGCGGTACGGCCCGTCACGTCGAGAAAGACGCTGTCGGACAGCACCTCGTCCATGACCCGCAGTCGTGAGGCGAGCAGGCGCGTGACGCCCCAGAGCATGGCCGGGTTGGCCCTCAGCTCGGTGCGCACCACGTCGTAGGGGATGCGCAGCACGCTCGAGGGCTCGATCGCCCGCGCCATCGCGCTGCGCGGACCCTCGTCGAGGAGGCCCAGCTCGCCGAAGAGGTCGCCCGTCTCCATGAGGGCGAGCATGCTCTCGCGGCTGTCCAGCGGGCGATTGGCCACGGCGATCGCGATGCGACCGGTGAGCACGACGTACATCGCGTCCGGCGCGTCACCCTCCTCGAAGAGCACGTCGCCTCGCTGCAGCTGGTGGACGACGCCCTTCGCCGCGATGCGCGATCGCGCGTCCACCGGCGCGTCGGAGAAGAACGCATTGGCCGCGAGCAACGCGTCGTGCGCCATACGCGCACGACGGTACTACCCTGAGGTCGCGTGGACACCCCGTCGGCCGCGGGAGCGGCGCGGGACGCGCACGGCGGAGACCGGCGCGACGTCACCGGAGAGATCCGCCGCACGCGCGAACGAGTGTGGACGATCGTCGTCGCCGCGGGCGCGGGCACGAGGTTCGGCGGCCCCAAGCAGTACGAATCGCTCGGCGATCGTCGGGTGCTCGACTGGGCCGTCGAGACCGCGCGCGCGGTGAGCGACGGTGTGGTGATCGTCGTCCCGGAGCCCGACGTGGCGCGCGAGGGAGGGGTGCCCGGGGGCGCGACGCGCAGCGAGTCGGTCCGCGCCGGACTCGCACGGGTGCCGACCGACGCCACCGTCATCTGCGTGCACGACGCGGCGCGCCCCTTCGCCTCGGAGTTCGTCTACGGAGAGGTGATCGACGCGGTCGCCGGCGGTGCCGACGCCGCGGTGCCCGGCGTCGCCGTGACCGACACGATCAAGGTCGTCGCCGAGGACCGCACCGTGGTCGAGACGCCAGACCGCCGCCGCCTCGTGGCGGTGCAGACGCCGCAGGCCTTCCGCGCCGAGGTGCTGCGCCGCGCCCACGCGGCGGGCGGCCAGGGCACCGACGACGCCGCGCTGGTCGAGGCCGGCGGCTGCCGCGTCGTGGTGGTCGACGGCGACCCGCTGAACCGCAAGCTCACCACCCCCGACGACCTCGAGTGGGCCCGTGCCGTCGTGCGCGGCGAGGCCTGAGGCCCGCCGTGACGATGTCCGTGCGCGTCGGCCAGGGGTTCGACGTCCACCGCTTCGAGCCCGCGGCCGGCGGCAGGCCGCTCGTGATCGGCGGCGTCATCTTCCCCGGCGAGCACGGCGTGGTGAGCCACAGCGACGGCGACGTGGTGGCGCACGCGGCCGCCGACGCGCTGCTCGGCGCCGCGGGACTCGGCGACATCGGTGCGCGATTCCCCGACACCGATCCCGAGTGGAAGGACGCCGACTCCGTCGACCTGCTGCGCCGCGTCGCCGCGCTCGTGCGCGCGGAGGGCTGGGAGATCGGCAACGTGGACTGCAGCGTCGTCTGCGAGTCGCCCAGGCTCGCGCCCCGCCGCGCGGACATGGAGTCGCGCCTGTCGGCCGCCGTCGGTGCGCCGGTGACGGTCAAGGGCCGGCGCGCCGAGACGCTCGGCGCGCTCGGGCGCGGCGAGGGCCTCGCGTGTCTCGCCTCCGCCGTGCTCGTGCGCGGCGCCTGAGGCCACCGTGCCGCAGCGCAAGCCGCGACGCGGCGGAGCGCGCCCCGCGCCGCGACGAGGCGGCCACGCCCGTGGCCCCCGCCCGCGCGACGACCGCGCGCGCGGCGTCGGGGGCGAGCAGGTGGAGGGCCGCCAGGCGGTGCGCGAACTGCTGCTCGCGGGTCGACGGCGCGTCCACGAGGTGCTGCTCGCGCAGGACGCCGACGGCGACGCGATCGAGGACATCGTCGAGCTCGCGCGCGAGCGGCGGACGACGGTGCGACGCGTACCGCGCGGCGAGCTCGAGTCACAGGCCCGCAGCGAGGCTCCGCAGGGCGTGCTCGCGCGGGCGGCGGCGCTCGAGGAGCTCGGCATCGATGACGTGGTGGCTCGCCTCCCGGCCGCCGGCGCGACCGCCACGCGCGCCTTCCTCGTCGCGCTCGACGGCGTGACCGACCCGGGCAACCTCGGCGCGGTGCTGCGGTGCTGCGACGGCGCCGGCGTGGACGCCGTGATCCTGCCCAAGCACCGCGCGGTCCACGTGACGCCGACGGTCGCCAAGGCGGCGGCCGGCGCGATCGAGCACGTCGCCATCGCGCTCGCGCCCGGCCTGCCCTCCGCCCTCGAACGCCTCAAGGGC
>CAXRBC010000102.1:0-3812 GCA_964228515.1 Ilumatobacteraceae bacterium | reverse complement strand
TCGGGCGCGCGTGACGGCGATCCCCGCGCGGGCGCGCCAGCGCATGATCGTCGCGCGCTGCTGCGGGCTCGCGGCGGCGAGCGCGCTGCCCGCAGGCCTCGTGGTGGGCATGAACGCGGTGCTCAACGAGCGCGGCGGGGTGCGCGTCGTGGAGTCGACCACGCTGCGCATCCCCGCCACGCCGGTCGCGCTGCTCGGCGCGCGCAACGACTCGGGCGAGGTCACCGCGCTGTGGGCGCTCGCGCTCGCGACCGACGGCGTCGGCGGCACCATCGTGTCGCTGCCGGCCAAGGCCGCGTCGATCGTCGCCGGGGGCGAGACGCCGCGCCGGCTCGCGGACGGTGACGTGGGTGGCGACCCGGCGGCGCTCGTCGACGACGCCGAGGCGCTCCTCGGCGTCACCTTCGCCGTCGCCGCGGTGGTCGACCGCGACGCACTCGCCGCGTTGCTCGAGCCGGTCGGCGCCGTCGAGGTCGTGCTCGACTCCGACGTGCGGCGCACGGAGCCCGACGGCGCGCTCGGCGTCGTGGCCAAGGCCGGGCGCCGCACCGTGGACGCCGGCGTGCTCGCCGACGTGCTCACCGCGCGCGAGATCGACCAGCCCGAGTCGGCGCGGGCCAACCACCAGCGGTCCGTCCTCGTGGCGGTGGCCTCCGGCGCGGGCAATGCGGCGGCCCGTGCGGCCGCCGGCGACGCGCGGGACGACGTGCCGGGGGACATCGGGGCGTTCGTGGCGCGCCTGTTGGCCGGCACGGTGCAGACCTGGCAGCTGAGCGCCACGGCCGTGCCGCAGGGCGACGCCAACCCGGACGGGCTCGACATGTACGCGCTCGACCCCGCCGAGGTGCTGCTCGTGATGGCGAGCGTCGCGCCCACGTCGCTGGTCGGCGTCGCCGACGAGTCGGCCCCCACGGCGCAGGTCGACAGCCCGCTCAACGACCCGCTCGCGAGTCGCGAGGCGGTGCGTCGACTCGTCGTGCTGGGCTTCGCGGGGGTGCGGGTGCGCGAGGTGCCCGGGCCGCCGCCGAGCCTGACGCGCCTCGAGCTCGCCGACCCCGCGGTCGCCGCGCGGCTCGAGGACGTGGCGGCCCGCATGGGCGACGCGGAGACCGCGTCCGCGGTGGAGCGCACCGAGGGAGTGGACGTGCGCGTGGTGCTCGGCGAGTCGTTCGCGGCGTTCGTGGCGGCGGCCCGCTCGTGACGCCGCGCGAGCTCGCGGCCGTGGCTGCGCGGGCGGCCGACGACGCGCAGGCGCACGACGTGGTGGTGCTCGACGTCGGCGACGTGCTCGCGATCACCGAGTGCTTCGTCATCGCGAGCGCGGGCAACGCGCGGCTCGTGCGCACGGTCGTGGACAAGGTCGAGGCCGCGATCCGCGAGGCGACGGGCCGCTCGCCGCGCGGCGTGGAGGGCCTCGGCGAGAGCCAGTGGGTGCTCGCCGACTACGGCGACGTCGTCGTGCACGTCTTCCTCGACGCGACGCGCGAGTACTACGACATCGAGCGGCTGTACCTGGACGTGCCGGCGGTCGAGTGGCGCGCCGGGGCGGCGGGCTGAGCATGCTGCCGGATCTCGGCACGTTGCGCCCGTGGGAGGACCCCGCGGTCGTGTCGATGCGGCGCCTGCCGATGCACGCGACGATCCGCCGCGCCGACACGATCTCGCTGGACGGCGAGTGGCGACTCGCGGTGCACGCGCACCCCGACCTCGTGCCCGAGTCGGCCGTCGTCGGCGATGCCGCGGGCGTGCCCGTGTCGGTGCCGGGCAACTGGACGCTCCAGGGCATCGACGGCGAGCGCCCGCACTACACCAACGTGCAGATGCCGTTCCCCGGCCCGCCGCCGCGGCTGCCCGATCGCCAGCCGACCGGCGTGTACCGGCGCGCCTTCACGCTCGAGCCGCGACCGCGGGGCACGCGCACGGTCGTGTGCGTCGGCGCCGCCGAGAGCGTGCACGCCGTGTGGGTCAACGGCGAGTTCGTGGGCTACGGCACGGACAGCCGGCTCCCGAGCGAGTACGACGCGACCGACGCGGCGCGCGACGGTACCAACGAGATCGCGATCGCCGTCTGGCGCTGGTCGGCGCACACCTACGTGGAGGACCAGGACCAGTGGTGGATGGCCGGCCTGCACCGCTCGGTCACGGTCGAGCGCCGCCCGCCCGTGCACGTGGCCGACGTGCGGTGCGACACCGACTACGACCCGCGCTCGCGCACGGGTCGGGTGCGCGTGACCACCGAGGTGGCGTTCGCCCACGATCCGGCGCCCGGCTGGCGCGTGCGCACGCGCCTCACGGCGCCGAGCGGCGCGCGCGTCGGGCGCGACGCCGAGGGCGACGTGCCGCACGTGCACGCCGCGGAGTATGCCTTCGCCGGCCACGTGGTGGCGGCGGAGTGGCGCGTCCCGCGCGCCGCGGCGTGGTCGGCCGAGACGCCGCGACTCCACGAGGTGCGCGTCGAGCTCGTCGGGCCCGACGGGGAGGTGGCCGACTCCGCGACCGTGCGCTGCGGGGTGCGCCGCGTCGAGGTGCGCGATCGCGCGCTGCTCGTCAACGGCCGGCGGATCTGGATCTTCGGCGTCAACCGCCACGAGCACCACCCCGACCGGGGCAAGGCCCTGACGCTCAGCGACGTGCGCCGCGACCTCGAGGAGATGCGACGGCACAACGTCACGGCCATCCGCACCTCGCACTATCCGCAGCACCCCGACCTCTACGACCTGTGCGACGAGCTCGGCATGTACGTCATCGACGAGGCCAACGTGGAGTGCCATGCGTACAACGCGAGCCTCGCCGACGACGAGCGGTGGCGCCCGGCGTTCGTCGAGCGGGGACTGCGCATGGTGGCGCGCGACCGCAACCACCCGTGCGTGATCATGTGGAGCCTCGGCAACGAGAGCGGCTACGGCGCGAGCCACGACGCGATGGCGGCCGCGATGCGCCGCGCCGACCCGAGCCGCCCGCTGCACTACGAGGGCGCGATCGACGCGCGGTCGTGGCCGGCGGCCGGGGGGCGGGCCCGCGGTGCGGTGCGGCCGGACGATCTGCACGCCACGTGGGAGTCGCGCGGTCGCGGGGTCACCGACGTGGTCTGCCCGATGTACCCGTCGGTCGCCGACGTCCGCCGCTACGGCGCCGCGGGGCGCGGCGATCGGCCGCTCATCATGTGCGAGTACAGCCATGCGATGGGCAACTCCAATGGCGGGCTCGCCGACTACTGGGAGGCGATCACCTCCACGCCCGGACTGCAGGGAGGCTTCATCTGGGAGTGGAAGGACCACGGGCTGCGCCGGCGGATGCCCGACGGCACGACGCGCCTCGCGTACGGCGGCGACTTCGGCGATGCGCCGCACGACGCCAACTTCGTGGCCGACGGGCTCTGCTCGGCCGACCTCGAGCCGCACCCCGCGCTGCGCGAGGTGGCGTGGGTGTACCGCCCCGTGACGACGACGCTCGAGTCGGCGCGCGGCGCGCGGCGGCTGCGCGTCTCCAACCGGCGCTCGTTCACCGGGCTCGGCGACCTCGCGGCATCGTGGGAACTGTGGGCCGACGGCAGGCTCGCGGCGCAGGGTCGCCTGCGCGTGCCCGACGTGGCCCCCGGGCGCAGCGCGCTCGTGGCGCTGCCCGCCGAGGCGCCGCGCGGCAGCGCCGACGTGCACCTCACCGTGCGGTGGGCGCTGCGCGCCCGCACGTGGTGGGCCGACGCGGGGCACGTCGTCGCCAGGGACCAGGTCGCGCTGCGCCCACCGCGCAGGCCGGGCGCCCCCGCGACGGTCGGCACGCCGCGGCGCGCGTCGCGTCGCGGCGCGCAGGCG
>CAXRBC010000101.1:0-7346 GCA_964228515.1 Ilumatobacteraceae bacterium | reverse complement strand
CGCTTCGCCGACCTCGACGCCGCGACCCGCCGCGAGCAGCTCGCGGCGGAGTGGCCCGACTGGGAGGTCGGGCTCGGCGCGGCGCAGCGCGACCTCTCGCACGCCGAACTGCTCAACCGCGACTACTACGGCGGCCGCGTGGCCGCGTGGGTCGACGGGCGTCAGGTCCCCAACGACCAGTAATCGCAGAGCCAGTCGACGGCGTGTGTGACGCCGCCGCGGGGCCGCGCCTGGAGCGCCGGCGCGATGGAGCCGCCGATGCCGGCCTCGCGGGCCTCCCGCACCGCGACCGCGAGTGCGGCGGGGTCTGAGACGGCGGGCAGGTCGCGGGCGAGCCCCAGTGCCACGAGCCGTGCCGTCACGTGTTCGGCCTCCGAGTTGCCGGGGTCGCGGATCACCATCATCGGGATCTGCCAACGCACGCACTCCGTCGCGGTCCCCACGCCCGGGCGACAGACGACGAGGCCCACGCGGCGCCACTCAGCCTCGGAGAATCCGAAGCAGAGGTCGTCGTCCTCGAGATCGGTCGCGACCTCGAGACCCTCGGCGCGCAAGGTCTGCGCGACCCGGCGCACGGTCGCATCCAGCGTGCGCGTGCCGCCGCCGTGGACGAGCACCAACCTCCGGTCTGACGCGACGGTGGGCATCACCGAGTCCACCATCCACGGCAGCGGCACCATCCGCGTCCGCGCGCGAACACCGTCCGTGGCGAGGTCCGCACTCGCGAGCATCGGCGGGCGATGGCGCGCGAGGAGCGCGCGCTCGCGCTCGACGTACGCGCGACACGCGTCGCTCGAGCCCGCGTGTACCTCGAGCACGTCGGACCAGAGGAACGAGCCGCTCAGCACCGCGTCGGGCCTGTGGGCGAGCACTCCGACGAGGTTGTCACTGAGGACGAAGTCCGCCTCCGCGAGCGTCGGATGGCGGGCCCACTCCGATTCCCAGCCGTCGAGCTCGGCCGGGGCGTACGTCGCCGCATCGTGCCGCCACCTGGGGCTCTGCTCGGTGACGCCCGGGATCGCCTCGGCGCGAGGGCCGAGGTCGTCGATCTCGGCCTTGAACCGCCGGTGCTGGGCTTCGGTCAGGCCGAAGACGATGCGCACGTCCTCGACCCGCGACAGGAGTTCACCGGCCACCAGCACCTGACGCCGGATGTGACCGAACCCGTTGGCGCTCACGACCACCGCGAGTCGGCGGGACGACATCGCTCACAGCGTACCGACGCGTGACCTCGCGGTTCGCGCGAGCGTCGCGCGGTCGGGCGGCGGGCGCAAAAGTTAGGATTCGGGTCATGACCCAGACGACCCGCACCAAGGCCTACCTCGACGACCGCGCCCACGTCTTCCACTCGTGGTCCGCGCAGGGCCTCATCGACCCCGTCGACATCGTGAAGGCCGAGGGCTCCTGGATGTGGGACTCGTCGGGCAAGAAGTACCTCGACTTCTCGAGCCAGCTCGTCAACGTCAACATCGGCCACCAGCACCCCAAGCTCGTGAAGGCCATCCAGGACTACGCGGCGAAGATGTGCACGATCGCGCCGTTCCACGCCAACGACGCCCGCTCGGAGGCCGCGCGCCTCATCACCGAGCTCGCGCCCGGGGACCTCGACATGGTGTTCTTCACCAACGGAGGCGCCGAGGCCGCCGAGAACGCCGCCCGCCTCGCGCGACTCCACACCGGCCGGCACAAGATCCTCACCACGTACCGCTCGTACCACGGCGCCACCTCGGGCGCGATCGCCCTCACCGGCGACCCGCGCCGCTGGCCCAACGAGACGGGCGCGAGCGGCGCCGTGAAGTTCTGGGGTCCCTACCCGTACCGCTCGGCGTTCCACGCCACCAACGAGCGCGAGGAGTGCGAGCGCGCGCTGCGTCACCTCGAGGACGTGCTGATGGTCGAGGGACCGCACACCGTCGCGATGATCGCCCTCGAGAGCGTCGTCGGCACCAACGGCATCCTCGTGCCGCCGGACGGCTACCTCCAGGGCGTGCGGGACCTCTGCACGAAGCACGGGATCGTCATGATGTGCGACGAGGTCATGGCGGGCTTCGGGCGCTGCGGCGAGTGGTTCGCCGTGGACCACTGGAAGGTCGCGCCCGACCTCATCTGCTTCGCCAAGGGCGTGAACTCGGGCTACGTCCCCCTCGGCGGCGTGATCATCAGCCGCCGGATCGCCGACACGTTCAAGGAGCGGCCGTTCCCGGGCGGCCTCACCTACTCGGGCCACCCCCTCGCGTGCGCCTCGGCCGTCGCCTCGATCAACATCTTCAAGGAGGAGGGCATCGTCGAGCACGCCCGCCGCCTCGGCACCGAGGTGATCGGGCCCGGCCTCGAGAAGCTGAAGGAGAAGCACCCGAGCGTCGGCGACGTGCGCGGCCTCGGCGTCTTCTGGGCGATCGAGCTGGTCCGCGACCGCGCGACCCGCCAGCCCTACGTGCCGTTCAACGCGGCGGGTGCCGATGCCAAGCCCATGGCCGAGCTCGCCGCGGCCTGCAAGGAGCGCGGCCTGTGGCCCTTCACGCACTTCAACCGCATCCACGTCGTCCCGCCGTGCACCACGCCGGCGGACGAGGTGCACCAGGGGCTCGAGATCCTCGACGAGGTGCTCGAGATCGCGGACCGCAACTACGTCGGATAAATGCGAAGGGGGCGGGCCGCCGAAGCGACCCGCCCCCTTCGCGAATTCGAGGTTGTTTAGTTGCCGCCCTCGTTCAGCGTGACCGCGATCGGCGCGTAGTTCGAGCCGGTCGTGTCGACGCCGAGGCTGGCGAGCAGGTCGAGCGCCTCGGACACGATGTCGTTGGTGTACGACTCGGCGTCCGGCGCCTTGGTGAGGACCGTCGAACCCTCGAGGTTCTTGGTCTCCTGCGCGAGCGTCGCGGTGCGGTTCCAGGCCTCCTCGTCGATGTAGCCGGCGCCGTTGGCGGCGGGCCAGATCAACTTGTTGACCTCGTTCATCTGCCACAGCTGGTGGCTGGCGCCGAGCTTCGAGCCCTTGGCCACGACGATGTCGCGGCAGGCCTCGACGTTGTCACGGCAGAACGCCCAGCCCTGGAGCGAGGCGGCGACGAACTTGACGGCCGTCTCGCGGTACGCCGGGTCGCTGGCGAGACGCTCGCCGCTGGCCCAGATCGCGTCCTGGAGCATGCCGACGCCCTCGTCCTCGTACGAGACGACGTTGAAGTCGTCCGCCGTGTAGAGCGCGCCCGTGTCCGGGTTCTTCGCCTCGAGGACCTGCGCGTACTCGTTGTACGTCATGGCCTCGGCGGCGTCGATGTCACCCGAGAGCAGGCCGAGCATGTCGAACTGCTGCTGGACGAGCGTGACGTCCTTGGCGGGGTCGAGACCGGCCTTGGTGAGGGCCGCGAAGATCTCGAACTCGTTGCCGAAGCCCCAGTTGCCGATCTTCTTGCCCTTGAAGTCCGCGGCGGACGCGATGCCCTTGTCCTTGAACGAGACCTGCAGGGTGCCCGAACGCTGGAACACCTGCGCGATGTTCACGATGTTGGCTCCGGCCTCGCGGCTCGC
This sequence comes from Ilumatobacteraceae bacterium, assembly GCA_964228515.1. Classification (GTDB taxonomy): domain Bacteria; phylum Actinomycetota; class Acidimicrobiia; order Acidimicrobiales; family Ilumatobacteraceae; genus CAXRBC01. The sequence goes on along the minus strand of CAXRBC010000101.1, from coordinate 3,818 downwards.
GAGGGCCTTGGGCACCCACGAGAGCGCGAAGTCGACCGCGCCGTCGGCCAGCTGCTGCTGCGGGACGATGTCCACGCCGCCCTCGACGATCTCGACGTCGAGGCACTGGTCCGCGTAGAAGCCCTGGTCCTGCGCGGCGAAGTAGCCGGCGAACTGGGCCTGGATGAACCACTGGAGCTGCAGCTTCACCGCGGTGGGCGTCGTGCAGGTCTCCTCGGTGGCGGCTTCCTCGGCGGGAGCCTCTTCGGTCGCCGCGGTGTCCTCCGTGGCGGCGTCATCGCTACCGCCGCAGGCGGCACCGATGAGCGACATTGCGACGAGGCCCGCGAAGGCCACCCGCATCGTCCGCTTCTTCATGTGTTTCCCCCTCGGGCCTGAGCCCTCGTGTCGTGTGTCGCGCCGCCCTGGCGGGAGGCGCTCTCCAGGATGATGGAGACTGCGTAGAACAGTAGCCCCAGCGCGCAGGCGGCCACAACGTAGGCCCAGGCGGCGGCGTTCTTCGAGTTGGCGATGTTGCTGGTGATGCGGGATCCGAGGCCGTTCTGCGAGCCGCCGACGTACTCGCTGACGAAGGCGGTGATCACCGCCGAGGGCGCCGCGATCTTGAGGGCGGTGAAGAGGAACGGCACGGCGTTGGGGACCCGCACCTTGCGCAGGATCGTGACGTCCGTCGCTGCGTAGGAGCGCATCAGCTCGAGGTGGGTCGGGTGCACCTGCAGCAGGCCCCTCGCGACGTTGACGAGCACGATGAAGTACACGACGAGCGTGACCATCACGCGGCGCGGGATCTCGCTCGTGATCGAGTACATGTTGTTGAGCACCGCGACGAGCACGAAGATCGGGATCGCGTTGAGCGCGATCGCGAGCGGCGTGATGAGCTGGTTGAGGAATCGGAATCGGCTGAGCACGAAACTCATCGCCACGCCCAGCACTGTGCCGGCGACGAGGCCGACGAGGGCGTTGGTGCCCGAGACGGTGGCGGCGCCGCGCACGAGCGCGAAGTTGGTCGTGAACTGCGAGAGGATCGCCGACGGCGGCGCCAGGAAGTAGGGCTTGAGGTCGAAGAACGCGACGGCGCCCTCCCAGAGCGCCAGGAACCCCACGCCAGTCGCGAGGGGCGGCAGGACGCGGCCCGCGAGGCGCGCGGCGCGGTCGGGGGCGGTCATGGGGCCGGGGCGGGGCGCCGCGCCTCAGCGGTCGTCCGTGCTGGAGCCGGCCACGCCGTGGCCGCGGAGACCCTCGCGCACCGCGGTGATCGACCGAAAGAACGCCTCGGAGTTGCGCGTGTCCTCGGTGCGCGGACCCGTGATCGCGACGTCCACCACGCGGGTGATGCGGCCCGGCCGCGGCGACATCACCACGACGCGCTGCGAGAGGTACACCGCCTCGGGGATCGAGTGGGTCACGAAGACGACGGTCGTGCCGGTCTCGGCGCAGATGCGCAGGAGCTCGCCCTGCATGTACTCGCGGGTCATCTCGTCGAGCGCGCCGAACGGCTCGTCCATCAGCAGCAACTGCGGATGCGCGGCGAGCGCGCGGGCGATGGCGATGCGCTGCTGCATACCGCCCGAGAGCTGCCACGGATGGGGGTCGGCGAACTCGGGGAGCTTCACGAGCGCGAGCATCTCCTCGGCCCGGGCGCGGCGACGCGAGGCGTCCCAGCCCTTGAGCTCGAGCGGGAGCTCGACGTTCTTGCGCACCGTGCGCCAGTCGAAGAGCCCGGCCTGCTGGAACGCCATGCCGTAGTCCTGGTCGAGCCGCGCCTGTGCCGCGGGCTTGCCATTGACCGTCACCGCGCCTGTCGTCGGCTCGAGCAGGTTGGCGATGATGCGCAGCAGCGTCGACTTGCCGCACCCCGACGGGCCGATGAGCGAGACGAACTCGCCGGCGCGCACCTCGAGGCGCACGTCCACGAGCGCGTCGACGCGCGCCGCCTTGCCCGTGGTGAACGTCTTGCCCACCCCATCGACGACGACTGCCGCGGTCATGCCGGCTCCTCCCTCGGTCGGTTGCGCATGAGCACCGCGTCGGCGATCGCGACGAGCGCGGCCATGGTGAGGCCGAGCGCCGCGGCGCCGAAGACTGCGGTGAACACCTTCGGCGGGTCGCCGGTCGCCTCGCGGGCGTACTCGATGATGAGCCGACCGATGCCACCCTTGAGACCCGTCGAGATCTCCGCGACGACCACGCCAATGACGCTCGCGGATGCCGCGAGCTTGAACGCCGGGACCATGTAGGGCACGGCGGCGGGGAACCGCAGCTTCACGAGCGACTGGCGCCACGAGGCGGCGTAGCTGTCCATCAGCTCGAGGGCGGCCGCCGGCGCGGCACTCAGGCCCCGCAGGGTCCCGACCGCGATGGGGAAGAACGCGAGGAAGGCCCCGAGGACCGAGGCCGAGAGCCAGCGCGGCCAGACGAAGGACCCGATCTCGAGCTTGCCCCCCCACGAGACGACGAGCGGGGCGAGCGCGATGAGGGGCACGGTCTGTGAGACGACGAGGTACGGCAGGAGGCCCCGCTGCACGATGCGGAAGCGCGCCATGAGCACCGCGAGGCCCACGCCGACGGCCGTGCCGAGCGCGAACCCCGCGAGGGCCAGGCGCAGCGAGTACCAGCCGCCGGAGAGCACGACGACCCAGACGCGTCGGTCGGAGCCGCGCACCTCGGGCCGCCCGTAGCGGGAGAACATGTCCCACACGTGCGGCATGGCGAAGTCCGCGGTGCGGGGCAGGATGCGCACGCCGAGCACCTCGCCGCCGTCCTCGGGGCCGAGCGCCTTGTAGACCTCCCACGCGACGGCGACGAGCCCGAGCGCGAGGACGAACATGCCGGTCCTGGCGACGGCGCGGCGCGGGAGGGACGTCATCGGTGCGCCGGGCCCTCGATCACTGCTTGGCGCGCGCGAGCTCCGCCATCGCGGGCAGGACGCGTTCGCCGTACGCCTCGAGCGTGCGCTCCTTGCCGTCGTGCTGGAGGTAGATGGCGAACTGGTCGACGCCGAGCGCCTTGAGCTCGCGTAGGCGCCGCACGTGCTCGTCGACGCCGCCGAGGATGCAGAAGCGGTCGACGATCTCGTCGGGCACGAAGGCGGTGTGGGTGTTGCCCGCGCGGCCGTGCTCGTTGTAGTCGTAGCCCTCGCGGCCCTTGATGTAGTCGGTGAGGGCCTTTGGCACGCTCGAGTCCTCGCCGTAGCGGGCGACGATGTCGGCCACGTGGTTGCCCACCATGCCGCCGAACCAGCGGCACTGGTCGCGCATGTGCGCCATGTCGTCGCCCACGTACGCGGGCGCCGCCACGCAGATCGTGACGGCCTCGGGGTCGCGGCCGGCGTCGGCCGCGGCCTTGCGCACCGCGGCGATCGTCCAGGCCGTGATGTCGGGGTCGGCCAGCTGGAGGATGAAGCCGTCGCCCACCTCGCCGGTGAGCTGCAGCGCCTTCGGCCCGTACGCGGCGACCCACACCTCGCAGCGGCTCGCGCCGGCCCACGGGAAGCGCAGGGTCGAGCCCTTGTAGTCCACGCCGCGCCCGTTGGCGAGCTCACGGATCACGTGGATCGACTCGCGCAGCGTCGCGAGGGTCGTCGGCTTGCCGTTGGTGACGCGCACCGCCGAGTCGCCGCGGCCGATCCCGCAGACCGTGCGGTTGCCGTACATCTCGTTGAGCGTCGCGAAGAGGCTCGCGGTGACGGTCCAGTCGCGCGTCGCGGGGTTGGTCACCATCGGGCCCACGACCACGCGGCGGGTCTCCGCGAGGATCTGGCTGTAGATGACGAACGGCTCCTCCCACAGGATGTGGCTGTCGAACGTCCACACGTGGCT
>CAXRBC010000100.1:0-27264 GCA_964228515.1 Ilumatobacteraceae bacterium | reverse complement strand
CATCGACGGGCGCACCGACCTCGCATGCAGCGACGACGTCGTCGCGCGGTTCTCCGCGTACGGCTGGCGCGTCGTGCGCCTCGGCGACGGCGCCGAGGATCTCGACGCGCGCGAAGCGGCGCTCGCCGATGCGCGCGGCGGCCGTGGGACGCCGAGCCTGCTGGTGCTCCGGACGCGCGTCGGCACGCCGTCGCCCGACTGGACGGACCGCCACGAGGCGCACGGCAACCCATTCACCGCCGAGCACGTGCGCGCGACCAAGGCGGCCATGGGCGTGCCCGACGAGCCGTTCTGGGCTCCGCCCGACGTCGTGGCCGCGTGCCGGCGCCACGCCGCCGCGCGGGCGGCCGCACTGCGCACGCCGGCGAGTCGGTGGGCGCGCCCGGATCTGGCGGCCGTGCGCGAGGCGCTCCCCCGCTGGGAGGATGGCGCATCGGTGGCGACGCGCGTCGCGCTCGCGGCCTGCCTCGACGCGACGCGTGCCCACGTGCCCGGCCTCCTCTCGGGCTCCGCGGACCTGACGGGCAACACCGGCACGCGCGTCGCGCACGCGGCGGCGCACACGCGCGACGCGCCCGAGGGCGCCCAGATCTACTACGGCATCCGCGAGCACGCCATGGGCGCCGCCGCCGTCGGCATGGCACTGCACGGCGGCGTGGTGCCCGTCGTCGGCACGTTCTTCGTGTTCTCCGACTACCTGCGACCCGCGCTGCGCCTCGCGGCCCTGAGCCGCGCGCGCGCGGTCTTCGTCTTCTCGCACGACTCCGTCGGGGTCGGCGAGGACGGACCGACGCACCAGCCGATCGAGCACCTCATGTCGCTGCGCCTCATCCCCGGGCTGCAGGTCATCCGGCCCGCGGATGCCCGCGAGACTGCGGCTGCCTGGGTGGCCGCGCTGGCCCACGACTGGCCCACCGCGCTGGTGCTGACCAGGCAGAACGTGCCGGTCTGCACCGACGGCGCCGCGGTCGAACCCGGCGCCGCGACGGTCGTGCGGGTCGAGCGCCCCGACGTGCGGCTCATCGGCACGGGCAGCGAGGTGCACGTGGCGATCGCAGCGGCCGCCCAGCTCCAGGCGGACGGGATCCGCGCCGAGGTCGTCTCGATGCCGTCCTGGGACCGTGCCGAGCGCGCGGGCACCGCGACGACGCTGCGGCGGGGCGCGATGCCGACCGTGTCGGTCGAGGCGGGCGTGACCCTCGGATGGGAGCGCTGGGCGCACGCCGCGGTGGGGATCGATCGTTTTGGCGCGAGCGCCCCGGGTGCGGTCGCGATGGCCCGGCTGGGCGTCACCGCCGAGGCCGTGGCGGACACGGCACGTGCGCTGCTGCGAGGATCGAGGTCGTGAAGGTCCCCACGTCCGATCGCCTGCATCGGTTGCACGCCGAGCAGGGACAGAGTCCGTGGCTCGACAACCTCAGGAGGGGCTGGATCACGAGCGGTCACCTCGCCGCGCTGCGCGACGCGGGCGTGCGAGGGCTCACGTCGAATCCGTCGATCTTCCAGAAGGCCATCGAGGGGACCTCCGACTACGACGAGCAGTACGCCGCGCTGGTCCGCGACGGGGTCGATGCGACGACCGGATACTGGTCGCTGGTCACGCGCGACATCGACGCCGCACTCGACGTCTTTGCGCCCGTCCACGAGCGATCGGGCGGTGAGGACGGTTACGTCAGCCTCGAGGTCGACCCGTCGCTCGCGCACGACACCGACGGCACGCTCGCAGCGGCGCGCGGCATCGCACGTGCGATCGACCGGGCCAACCTCATGGTCAAGGTGCCGGCGACGGAGGCGGGGCTGCCCGCCATCCGGGCGCTCGTCGCCGAGGGCTGCAACGTGAACGTCACGCTCATCTTCGGCCTCGCGCGCTATCGCGCCGTCGCCGACGCCTACCTCGACGGCCTCGAACGGCTCGCCGGCACGGACGCGCGGCGAGTGCCGTCGGTGGCGGGGGTCGCGAGCTTCTTCGTCTCCCGAGTCGACACCGAGGTGGATCGGCGACTCGAGGCGATCGGCGGTGCCGCCCTCGGGCTGCGAGGGCGTGCCGCCATCGCGCAGGCTCGGCTCGCCTACCGCGCGTGGCGCGACGCCTTCTCCGGGCCGAGGTGGGAGCGTCTCGCGAGCCTCGGCGCCCGCGCGCAGCGACTGCTCTGGGCGAGCACGAGCACCAAGAACCCGTCGTACCCCGACACCTATTACGTGGACGGGCTCATCGGCCCGGGCACGGTCAACACGCTGCCCGACGCCACGCTCGAGGCTTTCGCCGACCACGGGACCGTGGCCCGCACGATCGACTGCGACGACGCGGGCGCGGCCGCCGACTGGGATCGCATCGCCGACGCGGGGGTGGACCTGACCGACGTCGGCGAGGTGTTGGAGCGCGAGGGGGTCACCGCGTTCCAGAAGAGCTTCTCGGAGCTCATCGACGTGCTGCGAGCGCGCGCGGCCGACATGCCCCGCGGCTGAGCGTCCGGAGTAGCCGACCTCGTCCGACGGCGTCGGGCGCGACGAGAGCAGTCCGATCGCCTTCTCCACCGCACGGCGCGCGGTGGTGAGCGTGCGCGCCTCGTCGGGGCGGGTCGTCGCGCCCGCGCGGTGCGCCTCCGTCAACACCTCGAGCGCGCGGTCCGACAGGCGCGCGGAGAGGCTGCGCAGTTCCTCCACGATCGTGTCGACGTCGCCACCCACACGGGCAGTCTGCCACTAGCGTGCGCGCGGTGGCGACGCCCGACGAGCTCCACGAGTGGATCTCGTTCGAGGACCCCGACTACCACCGCACGTGGATGGTCGACGCGACCTTCCTCCGGTCCAACTGGACCTGCATCTGGGGACGCGGCTGCAAGGGCACCCTCGAGCGCGACGCGACCCGACTCAACCACGGGTGCTGCAGCCACGGCGCGCACATGATCGACGCCAAGGACGTCGCGGACGTCAAGGCCGCCGTCCGACGACTCGGCCCCGACACGTGGGAGCGCCACCCCGAGGGACGGCGCGGTCGCTGGCTCGTGAGACGAGCGGGCGAGGGCGGCAAGATGGAACACGCGACCGCGATCCGAGGCGGGGTCTGCATCTTCCACAACTCCCGCGAGTTCCCCGCGGGCGAGGGCTGCGCGCTGCACCTGGCTGCCGTTGCGGCGGGCGAGCGTCCGCTCGACTGGAAGCCCGACGTCTGCTGGCAGCTCCCCGTGCGCCTCGAGGAGCACGAGGAGGGCGGCCACGTGCTCTCCACGGTGCGGGAGTGGAAGCGTCGCGACTGGGACGAGGCCGGGAGCGACTTCCACTGGTGGTGCACCGACGCGCAGGATGCCTTCGTCGGCCGTCGCCCCGTCTACGTCGCCATGCGCGACGAACTCGTCGAGCTGGTCGGCCGCAAGGTCTACGCGATCATGGCGCGCCTGCTGTCGTCGACGCGCACCACGCGGCTTCCCCACCCGGCGGTCCGGCGGCGCTGACGCCGCCGGCGATCACTCGCCGGAGCGGTCCTCGCGCCCCCGTTTGTGGGCGCGGCGGCGGTCCTCGAGGCCGAGGTGCCGCTTGCGGATGCGCACGTGAGCCGGGGTCACCTCGACCAGCTCGTCGTCGGCGATCCACTCGATCGCCGACTCGAGCGTGTGCCGCCGCGGCGATGCCAGCTTCACCGCGTCATCGTGGCTGTGCGTGCGGATGTTGGTCTTCTCCTTCTCGCGCACCGCGTTGACCACCATCTCGTCGTCGCGCGCGTTCTCCCCCACGACCATCCCCTCGTAGACGTCCTCGCCGGGGCCGACGAACAGCTCTCCGCGCAACTGGAGGTTGTCCAGCGCGTACGAGGTCGTCGTGCCGATGCGGTCGGCCACCATCGCTCCCCCGGTGCGGTGCGGCAGCTCGCCTGCCCACGGGGTGTGGCCCGCGAGGCTCTGGTGCAGCAGGGCAGTGCCCCGCGTGACGGTGAGCAGCAGCGATCGGAAGCCGAGGAGCCCGCGCGACGGGGCCTCGAAGCTCACGATCGTGCGACCCGGGTCGCCGCGGCGCATGTCGGTCACCCTGCCCCTGCGTGGGGCGAGCGCCTGCGTCACCGCGCCCACGTGTTCGTCGGGCACGTCGATCGTGCCCGCCTCCAGCGGCTCGTGCACCGCGCCGTCGATCGTGCGCGTGATGACCTCGGGCCGGCTCACCTGCATCTCGTAGCCCTCGCGCCGCATCGACTCGATCAGCACCGCGAGCTGCAACTCGCCGCGGCCGGCGACCTCGATCACCTCGGGCGAGTCGGTCTCGCGCACGCGGATCGACACGTTGCCGAGCACCTCGCGCGCGAGTCGCTCCGCGAGGTGTCGGCTCGTGAGGTACGTCCCGTCGCGACCGGCGTACGGCGAGGTGTTGACGCCGAAGCTCATGCGCAGCACCGGCTCGTCGACCTCCAGTCGGGGCAGCGCCTCGGGCGCCTCGGCGTCGGCGAGCGAGTCGCCGACCTCCACCTCGGGCACGCCCGCGAGGATGAAGAGGTCGCCGGCCTCGACCCGCTCGGCCTCCGCGCGACCGATGCCGTCGAAGCGGAACAGGCCGGTCACCTTGCGCCGCAGGATCGTCGGGGTGCCGTCCGCCGCCGGACGCGCCACGAGCGCCACCGTCGCCCCGCGCACGAGCGCACCGGAGTGCACCCGCCCGATCGCGAGGCGTCCCAGGTAGTCGGAGGCGTCGAGGTTGGTCACGAGCGCGCGCAACGGCGCGGCCGCGTCGCCGACGGGCGCGGGCACGGTGTCGAGGATCGCGTCGAGCAGCGGCACGAGGTCTGCGCCCTCGCCCGGGAGACCCACGCCCTTCCTCGCGCGGGCCTCGCGCGCGACCGCCGAGATGACGGGGAACGCGAGGTGGTGATCGGCGTGCGCGAGATCGAGGAACAGCTGCTCGACCTCGGCGAGGACCTCCTCGGGGCGCGCATCGGCGCGATCCACCTTGTTGAGCACCAGCACGACCGGGAGGTCGCGGGCCAGGGCCTTGGAGAGTACGTAGCGCGTCTGTGGGAGGGGTCCCTCGGCCGCGTCGACGAGCAGCAGGATGCCGTCGACCAGGGCGAGCGCGCGCTCGACCTCGCCGCCGAAGTCAGCGTGACCGGGGGTGTCGACGAGGTTGATCCGCGTGCCGCGCCACGTGACCTGCGCGGCCTTGGCGAGGATCGTGATGCCCCGCTCGCGCTCCTGGTCGTCCGAGTCCATCACGCGATCCACCACCTGCTGGTGCGCGGCGAACGTCCCCGTGGAGCGCAGGAGCGCATCCACGAGTGTGGTCTTGCCGTGGTCGACGTGCGCGACGAGCGCGACGTTGCGGAGGTCGCTCAGGCGTCGTCCTCCGCCACGACCTCGCCGTTCTCGTCGAACTCGACGCCGTAGCGGCGCGCGATGTCCTCGAAATCGTCCTCGTCGTCCTTCTTGCGGTCGCGGTCACCCGCGATCCCCAGGTCCTCGGCGGTCGGCCCCGACTGCTTCAGTCGGCGCGCCTCCTCGAACCTGCGATGGCGACCCTTCTTCACGGGCTCAAGCTCCCAATCGGTCTCGCGACGGGGCCCGCCGGGGACCCGCCTATCGGCTGGACATCGTTCGGCAGTCTACCAATCGCAGCCGCCCGCGATCGTCCACCGCGACCCCGGCGCGACCCTCGAGGATGTCGCGCAGGTCATTGGCGACGAGCTCCGCGCGCCATCCGCTCGCGAGCCGCCCGGCCGTCCCTCCGTTGGCGAAGTCCACGAGATCCGCGCGCGTCGCGAGCAGCACGGGGTCGAGGCGCTCGCGGCGCGCCACCTCGGCGACCCACGAGCCCATGAGCGTGAGCGCTGCCCGCGCCCGTGCGTCGAGCTCCTCGCCATGGCGCTCGGGGCGCGACACGGTGCGACCGCGCCCCTCCCGCACTGCGTCGAGGATCTCGCGGGCGTTGGCACCCCTCAGCAATCGGTCGTCGATCCCGCGCACGTGCGCCAGGTCCTCCACGCTCGATGGCATCCGCTGGGCGATGCCCACGAGCGCCATGTCCGACATGATGCGGCGCACCGGCACGTCGTCGTCGGCCGCGCGGCGCTCGCGCCACGCCGCGAGCGCCTGCGCCACGCCGCGCGCGTCGCCCTTGAGCGTGCGGACGTCCTTGAGCCGCAGCCACGCCGCATCGGGGTCGTGCTCCTGCGAGGAGCGCCGGACCAGGTCGGCCACCGACGCCTCGACCCACTCGCTGCGTCCGAGCCGACCGAGCTCGCCGGCGAGTCGGTCGTGCATCTCGAGGAGATGCTCGACGTCGCGGGCCGCGTAGTCGCGCTGATCCCGCGTGAGGGGTCGACGGAGCCAGTCCGTGAGCCGGTCCCCCTTCGGGAGGGAGACCTTCAGCAGCGACTGCGCGAGGGTCTGCAGCGACGGCGTCGAGTAGCCGAGGAATCCCGCGGCGATCTGCGTGTCGAAGATGCGCGCGGGGATGGCGCCGGCCGCGGACCACAGGACGTCCAGGTCCTGCTGCGCGGCGTGGAAGACGGCGAGCGGATCCGCGTCGAAGAGGGGTCGGAGCACCCGCGGATCCACCGCGAGGGGGTCGACGAGGGCGGTCGACGTGCCCCATCGCAGCTGCACCAGGGCCAGCTGCGGGTAGTACGTGCGCTCGCGGTGGAACTCGGTGTCGATCGCGTACCGGTCCTCGTCGAGGATCTCGTCGATGACGTCGTCGAGTGCGTCCTCGTCGTCGATCCAGACGGCACTCACGCGCCGGGTGCCCCCGACTCGAGGGCGTTGCCCAGGAGCGACCAGAGCTTGGTACCTCCCGCGACGTTGACCGCCGAGGTCAGGCCCTGGTCGTGGAGCCACTCGCACGCGTACATGCTCCGGCCCCCAGTGGCGCACACCACGTAGACCGGACCGGACGTGCGCAGCGCATCGAGCTGGGCGGGGATCTCCGCGAGCGGCACGTTGCGTGCGCCCGGCACGTGACCGGCGGCGTACTCGTCGGGCTCGCGCACGTCCACGACGAGGTCGCGACCGGCGCGCACCACCGCCGCCAGGTCCTCGACCGACACCTCCCGCACCGCCATCACCGCGAGCCTACGGGCGACCCGGCACCTCGTCCGGACGGTTGACGTTGCGCAGTTCCGTCGCGGGGCGCGCGACGCGCAGCGCGTCGGAGAGCGCTCGGTGCGGCGCACGCACGCCAGCCGACCACGCCGCCTCCACGCGCGCTCGCGCCTCGGGCGCCCGCGCGGCGAGCACGAGCCACGCCGTCGAGCGCTCGTCCGCAGCGACGCTGACGCACGCTCGCTGGCGCACGTCGTCCAGCGCCGCGTCGAGCGCGCGCCATGTCCCGGCGGTGAGCATGGGCACGTCGCACGGCGCGATCCACGCGCGGGTCTCCCCCGCAGCGCGCAGCGCGGTACGGATGCCCCCGAGCGGGCCCTGCCCGGGGTCGTCGTCCGAGATCACCGGGAGGCCGAGCGCCTCAGCGACCTCCGCCGTCGCGCCGACGAGCGTCACGTCGTCGGCACCCGCGGCGCGCATCGACGCCGCGACGCGCGACGCGAACGTCTCGCCGTCCAGCATCGCGAGTGCCTTGTCGGATCCGTAGCGGGAGGAGCGCCCTCCCGCGAGTATCCAGCCTCGCGTCACGCGCCCGCGGCGTCGCCCGACGGATCGAGCTGCGCGAGGAACTGCGCGCACCGATGCGCCTCGGACGTCTCGCCGATCGATGCGGCGGCTCGCGCCAGGCCCCGCAGACAGCGCAGGAATCCGCGGTTGGTCTCGTGCCGCCAGCGGACGTACCCCGAGCCCCTCCAGCCGTTCGCACGCAGCAGGTCGAGACCGCGGTGGTAGCCCACGCGGTACGCCGCGTACGCGTCCACCGCGCCCCCGGACGCGTCGCCGAGGGCCGCCCACGCATCGCAGGCCGCCGGGTGCCGCGCGACGATCGCGGCGACCGCCGATCGACGTTCGTCCACCGAGAGGGCCGACGCCGCCGCGAGCTCCGCGAGCATGGTCGCGTCGGGCGCGGGCAGCACGGTGTCGGGAGGTCCGCCCGCGGTCATGCGCACCGTGTGGTCCGACATCGTCGCGTCCGAGCCTGTCACACTTGGGAGGTGGAGCTCCTCACGCTCGACCTCGAGACTGCGCGCGAGGCGGCGCTCGGCATGGCCGGAGGCGGCGTCGTGGCGATCCTGCTGGTCCTGAAGTTCGTGAAGTCGCTGGTCTCCAAGGTGCTGCTGGTCGCGGCGTTCGGGGCGATCGCCTGGTTCGGCTTCACGCAGCGCGAGGCCATCACCGAGTGCGCCGCCCGCGTGCAGGCCGCGCCCGGTCGGCCGACCGAGTGCACGTTCCTCGGTCAGACCCTCACGATCCCCGGCCTGTCGACCTAGGCGGGGCGGTCACCCGCGCGCTGCCGCGCGTCGTCGAAGGCCTCCTGGAGTCGCAGCGAGAGCTCCCGCGTCAGTGCGGCGGTCGCCTCGCGGACGGCCGCGCGGTCGGTGACCGCGGGCGGCACGATCGGCGCGCCGATGGTCACGTGACAGCGTCGCAGCCGCACGCCCCACGATCCCTTGGGCATCACGTGCTCGCTCCCGCCGATGCCGACGGGGATGATCGGCACCCCTGCCTTGACCGCGAGGTAGGCCGCGCCGTCGAAGAGCGGGTGGACGCTCGGTCCGCTCTGGCGGGTGCCCTCGGGGAAGACCACGAGCGGCTCCCCTCGCCGCAGCACCTCGAGGCAGCGCCGCATTGCCTCGAGATCCGCCGTGCCGCGCGTGACGGGGAAGCCGCCGAGTGCGCTCAACACCGCCCCGAGCCATCGCACCTTCCAGAGCGAGTCCTTGCCCATGAAGCGCACCCGTCGCGGTGTCACCGCCGCGGCGATCGGCGTGTCGACGTTGGATCGGTGGATCGGTGCGACGAGGTAGGCGCCCGACGCAGGGACGTGCTCACGGCCCGTGACGCGCAGCCGCAGCAACAAGCGGCACGCCCCCACGAGGAGCGAACGGGCGACGCGGTAGAAGGCGCGCTCCGCGAGCGAGGCGCCGGCGAGACGCGCCTCGACCTGCGTCACGAGCCGCGCCGACGAGCCGCGTACTCCGCGGCGATCCGCTCGACCACGTCGGCCACGGTGCTGTCGCTCGTGTCGACGACCCACGCGTCCGGCATCAGGCGCAGCGGGCTGTCGGCACGCGACGAGTCCTGCTCGTCGCGCCGGCGGATCGATGCCGCGATCTCCGCGACGTCGCCCCCCGACTGCGCGACCCGACGGCCCGCGCGGACCTCGGGCGACGCGGTGAGGTACACCTTGAGGACCGCGTCGGGGAAGACGACGGATCCGATGTCGCGGCCCTCGACGACGCCTCCGCCGCGGCGAGCCACGAGATCGCGCTGGCGCTCCCGCAGGAGCGTGCGCACCTCGCTGTGTGCCGCGACGGCGCTGACCGCCGCGGTCACCTCGCGGCCGCGGATCGAGGCCGTGGCGTCCTCCCCGTCGACCTCGAGTGAGTCGTCGTCGATCACGAGCCGGGCCTCCGAGGCCACGCGCGCCACGGCGGCGGCGTCGCTCGGGTCCACGCCGCGACGCAGGACGGCGTGCGTCACGCCGCGATACATGGCCCCGGTGTCGAGGTACCGCAGGCCGATCCGTGCGGCGAGTGCGCGCGCCACGGTCGACTTGCCCGCCCCCGCCGGACCGTCGATGGCGACGACGGTCGTCGCCGCGTCAGGCACGACTCACCAGCTCGTGTCGCGGGGCAGGCCCTCGTCGTACCCGCTGGAGCTCTGGACGCCGATCACGGCCCGTTCGTGCAGCTCGGCGATCGACGCCGCGCCGGCGTAGGTGCACGCGGAGCGCACGCCCGCGACGATCTGGTCGCACACGTCCTCGACGCCCGGCCGCGCCGGGTCGAGGTACATGCGGGAGGTGGAGATCCCCTCCTCGAAGAGTTCCTTGCGAGCGCGCTCCAGCGCGATGTCACCGCGCGTGCGCTGCTTCACCGCGCGGTTGGAGGCCATCCCGAAGCTCTCCTTGTAGAGACGACCTTCGGCATCGCGGAGGGTGTCCGCCGCCGACTCGTACGTGCCCGCGAGGAGGGATCCGAACATCACGTTGGCCGCGCCAGCCGCGAGCGCGAGCGCGACGTCTCGCGGATGCCGCACGCCGCCGTCGGCCCAGACGTGGCGACCGTGGCGGCGGGCCTCGGCGGCGCACTCGAGCACGGCGGAGAACTGCGGGCGCCCGACCCCGGTCATCATGCGCGTCGTGCACATGGCGCCGGGGCCCACCCCGACCTTCACCACGTCCGCGCCCGCGTCGATCAGGTCGCGCGTGCCCGCCGCCGTCACGACGTTGCCCGCCACCAGCGGCACCGACGACACCGCGCGGCGCACCGCCGTCAACGCGTCGAGCATGCGGTCCTGGTGCCCGTGCGCCGTGTCGACCACGACGAGGTCGACACCGAGGGACACCAGTTGCTTCGCGCGGATCTCGGGATCGCCGTTGATCCCGACCGCGGCGGCGATCATCAGGCGGCCGCGCGCGTCGGTGGCGGGTCGGTAGATGGTGCTGCGGAGGGCGCCCTTGCGGGTGATGCAGCCCCTGAGCCGGCCCTCGCCGTCGATCACGGGCGCGTACTGGAGCCTCGCCTCGTTGAGCCGCTCGAACATTTGGCTGGCCTCGAGGCCGTGCGGGAGCGCGAAGATCTCGCGACTCATCACCGTGTGCAGCTGGGCGAAGCGGTCGACCCCCGCGGCATCGTGCTCCGTGAACACGCCCGAGGGTCGCCCGGCCGCGTCCAGCACCAGCACCGCAGCGTGGCTGCGCTTGTGGATCAGCGACAGGGCCTCCCCGACGGTCTCGTGCTCCTCGAGGGTGATCGGCGTGTCGGCGACGAGGTCGCGCGACTTGACGAAGTCGACGACCCGTTCGATGACGTCGGTCGGGATGTCCTGCGGCAGGACGACCAGCCCGCCACGGCGCGCGATCGTCTCCGCCATGCGCCGGCCGGCGATGGCCGTCATGTTGGACACGACGATCGGGACGTGCGTCCCGACGCCATCGGGCGTCGTGAGGTCGACGGTCATGCGCGAGGGGACGGCGGAGCGGCTCGGCACCATGAAGACGTCGGAGTACGTGAGGTCGAACGTCGGCTCTCCGTGCAGGAACCTCATGCTCGCTCCCGTGCCTCCCGGACCGTCGAGCCCCACGAGGGGCCCACATAGGCTACGCCGCGTGGGCGAGGTCGCGGCCGACCGCGACGTGGTGCGCCTGGCGGCGGAGGCGCTGCGACGGGGCGAGCTCGTGATCCTGCCGACCGAGACCGTCTACGGACTCGCCGCGGCCGCCGACGATCCGGTGGCGGTGCGCCGCGTCTTCGCCGCCAAGGGGCGCCCCGCCGACCACCCGCTGATCGTCCACCTCGCCGCGCCCGGAGCGATCGACGAGTGGGCGCGAGACGTACCCGACGCCGCGAGGGCGCTGGCGGCGGCGCACTGGCCGGGACCGCTCACGCTCCTGCTGCGACGCGCGTCGCGCGTGCGCGACGAGGTCACGGGGGGTCGCGACTCCGTCGCGCTACGCGTACCGCGCCACGCGCTCGCCCTCGACGTGCTGCGTACCTACGGCTCCGGGGTCGTCGCGCCGTCGGCCAACCCCTTCGGTCGCGTCAGCCCGACCACGGCCGCGCACGCGGTGGCGGATCTCGGGCATGCCGTCGCCGTCGTCGTCGACGGCGGGCCGTGCAGCGAGGGCGTCGAGTCGACGATCGTGGACCTCACGACCGACACGCCGCAGCTGCTGCGCGCCGGGGCGCTGCCGGTGGAGGAGATCGAGGCGACGCTGCGGGGCCGGGTCGACCGCGCCGACGGGGCGCGGCGCGCGCCGGGCATGCTCGCCGCGCACTACGCGCCACGCTGCCGCGTCGAGCTCTACGAGTCGTCCCGCTCGGCGCGCTCGCGCGCCGAGCGCCTCACCCGCGACGGGCTCGCCGTCGACGTGCTCGATCTCGCGAGGGATCCGGCGCGCTATGCGCGCGAGCTGTACGCGAGGCTGCGCGATGCCGACGCCCGCGGCGCGGAGGTCGTCGTGGCGGTCATGCCCGACCCCGTCGGGCTCGGGCTGGCCGTCCGAGACCGATTGCACAAGGCTTCCGTCGGGTCGGGAGCCCCCGCCCGCCGATAGCGTTCGCGGTCCATACCCATGGGTGGCGTTCGCCACCTTCTCCTAGGGGGAGACAACAACCAATGAAGAAAGCAACGGTACGCCGCTTCGGCGCCGTGCTCGTCGGCCTCAGCCTCGTGGCTGGTGCCTGCGGCAGCGACGATGAAGCGGTCACTGAGGACACCGAAGCCGTCACGGAAGAGACCGAGGCCCCTGCGGCCGAGACCGTTCCGGGCAGCGAGCTGAAGGGCATGAAGGGCACCACCCCGCTGGTGGAGCTCTCCGATGACTTCAAGACCGGCATCAACGAGTTCTGGACCGGCAAGGGCAACGAGGCCCTCACCGACTTCAACTACGCCGGTGAGTCCTTCGATGCCGTCATGCTGATCGCGCTCGCGGCCGAGGCCGCGAAGTCCGACGGCAGCGACATGGCCGACCAGATCGTCGCGGTTTCCAAGGACGGCACCAAGTGCTCGACCTGGGAGGACTGCACGGCGCTGATCAAGGCCGGCACCGACATGGACTTCGACGGCTTCTCCGGCCCGAACACGATGAATGGCAACGGCGAGCCCCTCGAGGCCTCGTACGGCATCCTCCAGTTCGGTGACGGCAACCGTCTCGACGACAGCCTGACCACCTACCAGCTCGCCTCCGCGCCCGAGTCGGCCGTCAAGCCGCTCGCCAAGGCCGGCGTCGCGCGCAAGGGTGACGGCGTCCTGAAGATCGGCGGCCTCCTCCCGGAGACCGGCTCGCTCGCGTTCCTCGGTGCGCCGATGATCGCCGGTGTCGAGTACGCGATCGACATCATCAACAAGGCGGGTGGCGTCCTCGGCAAGCCGGTCGAGTACGTCTCCGGTGACTCGGGCGACACGTCGACCGACACCGCGTCCGTCACGGTCGACAAGCACATCAAGGACAGCGTGGACGCCATCATCGGCGCCGCCTCGTCCTCGGTGACGCTGACCGTCATCGACAAGGTGACCCAGGCGGGCATCCTGATGTTCAGCCCGGCGAACACCTCGGGCAAGCTGACGGACTACCCGGACAACGGCCTCTACTTCCGCAACGCGCCCGAGGACACCCTCCAGGGCACCGTGCTCGCGGAGGTCATCGCCGCTGACGGCAACGCCTCGGCCTACATCCTGGCCCTCGACGACGCGTACGGCACGTTCCTCGCCGGCATCGTCGAGCAGGTCCTCACCGCCCAGGGCGTGAGCGTCCTTGGCTCCAAGATCTACGACCCGAAGGCGACGACGTTCGACGCCGAGGTGGGCGAGGTCGTGGCGGCCAACCCGGACGCGGTCGTCCTGATCACCTTCGACGAGGGCAGCCGCATCCTCCGCACCATGGTGGAGAACGGCGTCGGCCCGACCGTCAAGAAGGTCTACGGCGTGGACGGCAACATCGGCAACGCGCTCGGCGAGAACTTCGACGCCGGCAAGTAGTCGATCGTCGTCCTCACGGACGAAGGAAGGGCCCCGGGGGAAACCCCGGGGCCCTTTCGCGTGTGGGGATCGTCGCGCCGCGGCACCATCGGCCGCGCGCCGGCGGGTCAGCCGCCGGTCGCGCGCGCGAGTGTGCCGAGGTACAGCTTGATCACGTTGGGGTCGCGCAACAGGTCGGCGCCGCTGCCCGTGTACGCGTTGCGACCCTGATCGAGCACGTAGGCGCGGTGACTCACCTGCAGGCAGCGCCTCGCGTTCTGCTCGACCATCAGGATCGCAACGCCCGTGCGATTGATCGCCTGGCACTGGAGGAACACCTCGTCCTGGAGCACCGGCGAGAGTCCCGCCGACGGCTCGTCGAGTAGCAGCAGCGAGGGCTGCATCATCAGCGCGCGCCCCATCGCGACCATCTGGCGCTCGCCACCCGACAGCGACCCCGCCCGCACCTGCGCGCGCTCCCGGAGGCGAGGGAACAGACCCGTCACGTACTCGAAGCGTTCGGCGAAGAGCGAGGGCTTGAGGAAGCAGCCCATCTCGAGGTTCTCGGTGACGGTGAGCGACTGGAATACGTTGCGCACCTGCGGCACGTAACCGATGCCGCGCTCGACCAGCTCGTGCGCGCGGCGGCCGGTGATGTCGTCGCCCCGCAGCAGCACGCGACCCGAGCGCACCGAGCACTCGCCGAGGATCGCCTTGAGCACGGTGGACTTGCCCGCGCCGTTGGGGCCGATGATGCCGACGAACTCGCCGTCGGCGACGGTCACGTCGCACCCGTTGAGGATGTTGACCTCGGGGACGTAGCCCGCGGTCAGTTCCCGGACGTCGAGGACCTGCGTCGCGCTCATCGGTCCGCCGTCATCGCCTTGCCCTGGTGCACGCCGAGGTAGGCCTCGATCACCGCGGGGTTGGACGAGATCTGCTCCGGGGTGCCCTCGGCGATGACGGCGCCCTCGGCCATCACGATCACCCAGTCGGAGACGTCGTGCACCATGTCCATGTCGTGCTCGACGAAGAGCACGGTCATGCCGTCGTCGCGCAGCGAGCGGATGTGGTCGTTGAGGCTCTGCTTGAGCGCCGGGTTGACGCCCGCCATCGGCTCGTCGAGCATCACGAGGCGCGGCTCGGTCATCAGGGCGCGGGCCATCTCGAGCAGTTTGCGCTGACCGCCGGAGAGCGTGCCCGCGTACTCGTCGCGCATGTGGTCCATCCTGAAGCGACGCAGGAGTGCGTCGGCTCGCTCCTCGATCGCCCGCTCCTGGCGGCGCCAGAGCGGCGGGATCAGGGCGTTCCACCATCGCTCGCCCCGCTGGTGCATGGCCCCGAGCTTCATGTTCTCGATCACGGGCAGCTTCGTGAGGCTCTTGGTGAGTTGGAAGGTGCGCACCATCCCCATCGCGGGCGTGCGGTGCGGGGCGACGCGGGACATGTTGTGTCCGTCGAAGCGCCACTCCCCCACGTCCGGCGTGTCGAAGCCGCTCAGCAGATTGAACAGCGTCGTCTTGCCCGCCCCGTTGGGGCCGATCAGCGCGGTGATGCTCCCCCGCTGGACCTCCACGTGCGCCACGTCCACCGCGACGACGCCGCCGAACGCCCGGCGTACGCCGTTGGCCACGAGGATCGGGTCCGGCTCTCGTGCACCCGGCTCGGGCGCCACCGTGGCCAGCGCCGCGCGGGCGGCGCGCGCCGTCTCGCTGGTCGGCTCAGCGGGCATCGAGCGCCATCTCCTTCTTGTTGCCGAAGAGTCCCTGCGGGCGGAGGACCATCAGCAGCATCAGTCCGAGGCCGACGAGCATGTACGCCACGGGTCCGACCTGCGTCGACTCGATCACCGTCACGCCCCCCACCTTGAGCGGCCCGTCCGCGGTCAGCTCCCGCATGAAGTTGTCGACGAAGACGAAGATGAACCAGAAGAGCATCGATCCGACGACCGAGCCCGAGACCTTGGCGATGCCGCCCAACACGAGGGCGGTCAGGACGTAGAAGGTCACGTCGCGCGAGTAGTTGTCCGGCTGGACGGATCCACGGTCCAGCGAGAAGACGACCCCCGAGAGCATGCCGATCACGCCGCCGATGATCAGCGACTGCATCTTGTACGTGTAGACGTTCTTGCCCAGGCTGCGCACCGCGTCCTCGTCCTCGCGGATCGCCTTGACCACGCGACCCCACGGGCTGCGCATCAGCGACCAGACGAAGGCGCTGACGATCGCGACGAGGATCCAACCCGGCAGGAGGGTCGAGAGCGTGTAGCCCGTGAAGCGGAACGGCGTGATGCCGTACGTCGCGCCGGGCTCGAAGGGGCTGAGATCCCGGTACGCCTGGCTGAACTGGTTGATCCCGTCGCTCCCGCCGAAGTACTCCTTGAACCGCACGGATCGCACGACGAGCCGCACGATCTCCGCGGTCGCGATCGTGACGATGGCGAGGTAGTCGGCGCGCAGGCGCAGGGTCGGGATGCCGACGATGAGGCCGAGCACCACCACGTAGAGCAGGCCGATCGGGAGGCCCCACCAGAACGAGATGCCGAAGTACTGGGCCGTCATGCCGAGGCCGTACGCGCCGCAGGCCATGAAGGCCGCCTGGCCGAAGTTGAGCAGGCCCGTGTAGCCGAACTGGACGTTGAGGCCGATCGCGGCGAGCGCGAAGTACACGGCGTCGGTGCCGACGAACGCGCGGATCGCGTTGCCCAGGATGCTGCCCCAGTCCATGTCCCGCCCTCCTCAGCCGACCCGCTGGCTCTTGCCCAGGATGCCCTGGGGCCGCACGATCAACACCACGATCAGGATGAAGAGTGCGGGCGCGTTCTTGAGCTCCGTCGGCACCACGAGCGACGCCATCTCGACGAAGACGCCGACGGCGAAGCCGCCGATGAGGGCCCCGTAGGCCGACCCGAGGCCGCCCAGCGTGATGCCCGCGAACATGAGGAACAGCAGGTCCGAACCCATCTGGAATCCGACCTGTTCGTCCAGCCCCCGGAAGATGCCGCCCGTCGCCGCGAGCGCCCCGCCGGCGAACCACACGATGCGCACGATGCGCTGCGTGTCGATGCCCGTGGCCGACGCGAGGTTGACGTTGTCCGACACCGCCCGCACCGCCTTGCCCGTGCGCGAGTACTGGAGGAAACCCGCGACGCCCAGGAGGATCAGGAGCGACAAGATGCTCGTGGTGAGGTCGCGCGGCGTGATGCCGATCGGCCCGATCTCGAGGTTGATCTGCTTGGAGTAGTCGCTCAGCTGCTTGGTGCGACCACCGAACTGGAAGAGGTACACGTTGCGGAGCATGATCGACAGACCCACGGTCACGACGAGCTGCGACACGAGCCCGATGCCGCGTCGCGACAGCCGCGCGAAGATGCCCCAGTTGAGCAGGAGGCCGAATGCGCCGCCGGCGACGATCGTGATCGGGCCGGAGATCACGAGCGGGATCTCGAGCATCACGTTGAGGAGGAACGCGATCATGCCGCCGAAGGTCACCATCTCGCCGTGCGCGAAGTTGGTCAGTCCGGTGGTGCCGAACACGAGCGACAGCCCGACGGAGCACATGGCGATGATGAGGCCGAGGCGCATACCGTCGGCGAGGCGCTGCATGATGCGCTCGAACTCCGACGCCCCGCGGCCCGACGCCTCGCCGGTGAAGAAGACGACGCGCTTCTCGTTGGTCGAGAACAGGTCCTGGAGGATCGTCACGGAGCCCTTCGCCGCGTCGATCAGGGCCTCCCCCTCGGGCAGGCTCGACTGATCCAGCGTCACGACGTAGGTGGCCTTCTCGGGGACGGGGATGCGCACGGTGCCGTCGGCACCCGTCACCCCCTCGGCCACGGGCGTACCCGCCTCGAGGGTGACGATGACCCGCGCGCCTGCGATGGGCTCGCGCACGGGCGCCCCGCCGACCAGTTCCTGGTGTTGCACCGACGCGACGATGGCGAGCTCGGAGTCCGACGCCTCCGGCGCGCCGGCAGCCCGTGCGGGTGAGACCGCCCCGAGGAGCGCCGCCCCCGCCGCGACCGCGAGGGGCAATGCGCGCGCGGCGAGCCGCGCGGCGCGCGTCGGCGGTCGGCTCACCGCCGGCTCACCTGGGCCCGACACATCAGGTGGTCAGTCAAGCACACGAACGCCCGGTCCCCATCCCCCGCTCGCAGCCCACAGTCCCAGCAGGGCCAACCACACGGCGATCGAGCCCGCCACGTGGATGGCGACGAGCGGCACCGGCAGACCCGTCGCATATTGCGCGTATCCCACGGCGGTCTGCGCAGCGCCGACGCCCACGACGGTCCAGCCCGAGCGGCGCACCGCCGCCTCGCTGCGACCCGACCAGACGACCACGGCCGCAGCGGCGAGCGTCGCCCACACGAGGGCGCCGTGCACGCGAGCCGCGTCCCGGATCGCGACGCCGATACGGACCGCCTCCTCGTCGCCCGCGTGCGGCCCCGCGCCGGTGACGATGGTGCCAGCCACGATCGCGGCTCCGCCGAGCACGATCATCGGCCAGCGCCAGGGCGTCGCCGCAGTCGCCCGAGGCGCCGCCCGTGCGACCCGCCACAGCGCCCAGGCGCCGGTCATCAGGACGACGCTCACGAGGTAGTGCGCCACGTTGGACCACGGGTTGAGACCCGTGAGTACGACCACGCCCCCGATCACCACCTGCGCGAGGACCCCCACCACCAACCACAGGGCGAGCGCGAGGAGTCTCGGCGGCCGCGGCGTCACCCGGAGGCCCGCCAGTACCGCGACGATCACGCTCGCCGCGACCACGCCCGTGAACAGCCGGTTGAGCTGCTCGATCGCGGCGTGGCCCGTGGACACGTCGATGAATCGCGACTCGTTGCACGCGGGCCAGTCCACGCAACCCAGGCCCGAGCCCGTGAGGCGCACGAGCGCCCCGGTCACGACGATCGCGTAGAGCGATACGAAGGCCACCAGGGCCACGCGGCGGTATGCCCGCAGGGTCATCGGTTCAGCCTGCCCCACGGGACGTGGTGGGGGCGACCAGACGGGCCGCTGATGACCACTCTGAGTGGTCGTCCCGTCAGTCCGGGTGAGATTTCGCTCAAGGTCTCCGCTGCCCGGCCGATGCCTCTTGCACCCCTCGCGGGGACCGCATGGACGCCTCGACCCCCACTCCCCTCCGCCGCATGGCCCTCGGCCTCATGGTCGGCCTCGTCGCGTCCGTCGCGCTTGCCGCCGCCCCCGCGGCAGCAGCCCCCTCCACGCCCGGCGCGCTCCCGACGTACGGCCAGTCGGGCGACGACGTGCGCCGCCTCCAGGAGGCGCTGATCGCCCGCGGCTTCTCCCTCAAGGGGGGCATCGACGGGGTCTTCTCGGAGCGCACCCGCGCGACGCTCAAGGCGTTCCAGCGCGTCGTCGGCTTCAAGAGCACGGGCGTGGTCGACGACCGCACCGCCAAGCTGCTCGGGCTGCTCGCGCCCACCACCCTCGACCCCGCCGCGCTGCCCGCGACCGGCGCCACGGGCGACGCCGTCTGGTCGCTGCAGCAGGCGCTCATCAACGCGGGCGTGCCCGTCAAGGGCGGCGCCGACGGGGTGTTCGGCCTCGCGACGACGATCGCGATCGGCGCATTCCAGCAGTCGCGCGGCCTGCCGGTCACCAAGCAGGTCGACGCCGCCACCGCGAGTGCGCTCGGTCTGGTCCCCGGGGCCGCCCCCGCGGCCGCGCCGCGCGCCGCTGCCCCCGCGCCCGCTGCCGCCCCCGCGGCCGCGCCCATCGCGGCACAGACCGCTGCGGCGTCGGTCGTCGTTGCGCCTGTTGCCGCCGAGACGCCCGCCAAGCTCGAGGTCAGTGCGCTGCCGGTCCGTGGCGCGAAGGGTGATGCCGTCCGCACCGTCCAGCAGGCGCTGGTCGCCGCCGGCGTCCCCGTCAAGGGCGGCGTCGACGGGATCTTCGGCGCCGCCACCGCGATCGCACTCGGCACCTTCCAGCAGGCGCGCGGGCTCGCGACGACGCAGGCTGCCGACCTCCCGACGGCCATCGCGCTCGGCATCGTGCCGAGCCTCGCGTCGCTCGGCATGCCCGAGATCGCCGTGTTCCCCATGCAGGGGCGCTGCTCCTTCACCGACACCTGGCAGGAGGCGCGTGGCAGCCGCCGGCACGAGGGTGTCGACATCATCGGTGCGCGCGGTCTCGCGATCTACGCGGTCGTCGACGGCACGATCACCAAGCAGTACACGAACACCTCGCTGTCGGGCAACGCGCTGCGGCTGACCGCGGCCGACGGCACCTACTTCTTCTACGCCCACCTCGACTCGTTCGCCCCCGGCATCGCGCCCGGCGTCGCGGTGCGGGCGGGTCAGCTGCTCGGCTACAACGGCGCGACCGGCAACACGACGACGCCCCACCTGCACTTCGAGGTGCACCCGGGCGGCGGGGCCGCGATCAACCCCTACCCCGTGGTGAAGGCCGTCGATGCCTGCCACGTGACGGAGCTGCGCCCCCAGGGCTGAGCGATCAGTACGTGCGGTCCTCCGCGGGGAGGTGCTCCACGTCGGAGAGCGGCCACAGGCTGAAACCGAAGCCGTCACCCATCCTCAGCGCCTCGAGCCGCGTGATCGACGCATGGCCGAGGACGAAGCGCTCCCACTCCCAGGGCGTCGGGTCGAGCCCCAGCAGCAGGTTGATCACGACGCTGTTGGTGCCCGCGTGCGCGACGCACGCGATCGCGCGTCCTGGGTCCTCGACGTGCCAGACGGGCAGGTCGTGCTCCAGCCGCACGATGCCGCGATCGGCGAGGAACTGCTCGGCGCCCGCGCGAATGCGCGCGACGAAATCGCGCACGGGCTCCCCGCCGTGCAGGCCATCCCACCGCTCGGTCGCGGGTCGACGCCGCTCCTCCCGGTATGCCGCCGCGGCCTTCTCTGCGGGCGTGCCGTGCCAGATCGGGTTGCGGATCTCCTCGAGCCAGGGCTGGATCGACTCCTCGCGACGCAGACGAGCCAGCACCGGAGCGGCGGTCTCGCGCGTCCGGACGAGCGGGGACACGTGGATCTCGTCGAACCGCTCACGCTCGAGTCGCGTCGCGAGCCGCTCGGCCTGCGCGCGACCCAACGCGGTCAGCGGAGGATTGTCGACGCTGAGTCCGTCCCTCACCCACTCGGGCTGCGCGTGGCGGATGAGCGTGAGCTGCACGGCGCGAGGCTACCGACGGCTCATCCGTCGGACGGCGTCGACGTCGACGTCGTGACCGACGCGACGTCGAACGTCACCTCGCACGCATCGAACGTCGCCTGCACCGCCGCGAGGTAGTCCGCGTCCGAGTCGTCGGCGTCGGGTGCCGCCGACCGCGCCAGGAGCTCCGCGCCGAGGCAGCCCGCCTGGGGCGCGGTGACCGCCAGCGAGTAGCGCTCCGCGAGCACGAAACCGAGGGCCTCGAGCGTCGCTGCATCCTCGGAGAGGCCCTCGTCGGAGCGCAGCGGCTCGTCGCCGGGCACCGCCGCCGGCAGGGTGGTCGCGGCGCCGCCCGGCGGCACCGGCGGCGCCCCGAGGTCGACGAGGCACCGCGCGTCGGCGAACGCGTCGACGCGCTCGAACGCCCGCAGGACGCCCTCCGACGACATCAGCGCGCGGGCGCGATCGCCCTCCGCCGACCGGGCGACGAGCGGTCCCTTCCACTGCGCCTCCGAGTAGGCGGCGGAGAGTTGCAGGTGCGCGTCCCACAGCACGTCCGCGTCCTGCGCGATCTCCCGCGGAGCCGCCTCCGCGAGCGCACGGAAGCCCTCCGACGCCTCGGTGAGCACGTCTCGCGCCACGCCCGGACTGGCCGAGCCGGGGTCGTCGACGAGTGCGCGCACGCGGGCCACCGACACGACGAGGGCCGGGATCCGCACGCAGGCCGCGCGTTCCTGTGCCGCGTCGCCGCAGGCCGCGAGGGCCACGACCGCGACGCACGCCGATGCGACGCGTCGGATCACGCGGCCGTCGCGTCGAGCCATTGCCCGTACATCCTCGCGTACGTGCCACCACGGGCGAGGAGATCCTCGTGACGGCCGTCCTCGACGAGCCGACCCTCGTGCAGCACGAGCACGCGATCGGCCCTCGCCGCGGTGGAGAGGCGGTGCGCGATCGCGATGGTCGTGCGCCCGTCGGACAGCGCGCGCAGGGCTGCCGCGATGCGGGTCTCGAGGAGCGGATCCACCGCGGAGGTCGCCTCGTCGAGGATCAACACGTCGGGCGACGTCATGGACGCGCGCAGGAGCGCGACCAGCTGCCGCTCTCCCGCCGAGAGGGCCGCCCCGCGCTGCCCGACGGGGGTCGCGAACCCTGACGGGAGTTCGTCGATCCAGTCGAGCATGCCGAGGCGCTCCGCCGCGTCGCGCATGGACCGCTCGCCGGCGTCGGGGCTCGCGAAGCGCAGGTTGCCGGCGATCGTGTCGGCGAAGAGGAACGGCTCCTGCGGGACCACCACGAGTCGCCGCCGCAGCGAGACGTTGTCGACGCGGCGCAGGTTCACGCCCCCGACGAGTACCGTGCCCGCCGTCGGATCGGCGAATCGTGCGACGAGGCGTGCGAGGGTCGTCTTGCCCGACCCGGATTCGCCGACGAGCGCCACGTGCTGGCGCGCCGGGATCTCGAGCGTGACGTCCCGCAGCGCGGGCTGCTCCTCGGAATCCCCCACCAGCGCGTCGCGCGGTGCGTAGGCGAACGTGACCTCGTGGAGGCCGACGGAGAGCGGGCCCGCGGGCAGCGCCGACGGCGATGCGGGTGCGGGAGGACCGACCGGCGTGTCCAGCACGCCCAGCACTCGCCGCAGCCCCGCCACGGCGGTCTGGGCCTGATCCACGACCTCGGTGAATTCCGCGATCGGCTCAAGGAAGCGGTACGTGAGGAAGTAGAAGCCGACCATCGATCCCGCCGTGAGCCCGTCGCCGAGCCCACGGAGCGCGCCCACCGCGACGACCGCGGTGACCGTGAAGGCGGCGAAGACCTCGCCGGACGGGAAGAGGAACGCCCCGATGACCCCCGCGCGGATCTGCGCGTCCGCCCGCTCGCGCACCGCGTGCCGCGTGCGTCGGAGCAGCGGCGCGTGCGCCCCCGCCGCGCGCAGCGTCTCGGTGCCGGCGACGAGTTCGCTCACCGCGGCCAGGAGCACGGCGTTGCGCCCGCGCGCATGCTCGTAGGCCGCCACGAGCCGCGCCTGTAGCCGGCGGAGCACCAGGAACAAGGGGGCGGAGGTGCCGAGTGCGACCAGGGCGAGCATCCAGTCGTACGCGAGCATGACCGCCGCCACCGCGAGCATCAGCGCGCCGTCGAGCATGAAGGTGAGCCCGCCCCAGGCGAAGAACATGGTGAGGGTCTCGATGTCGCTGGTGACGCGGGAGACGAGGGCGCCGCGTCGCTCCTCGCGGTGGCTCTCGAGGCTCAGCCGATGGATGTGCTCGTACAGGCGCACGCGCAGCGCGTACAGCCCACGCTCGGCCTGGGTGCCGAGCCGCCGGACGGCCGCGCGGAGGGCCACCGCGCTCGCAGCGATCACGATCGCGGCCGCCGCGCACGTGCGCAGGATCCACCCGACGCGCACCTCGCCGTCGCGGAAGCCGCCGTCGATCACCTGCTGGATGAGCACGGGCACGACCACGCGCGCGAGGGCACCGACGAGCGCAAGCGCGAACGTGAGCGCCAGACCCGCGCCCAACGCGGGCGCCACGCGCACCCCGCGCTGGATCGTGCGCGCGGCGGCGAAGCGACGAGCGGCCTGCGGGGCGACGCGCCCCTCGCCCTCCATGCTCATGTCGCGCCCTCTCGGCGGTCCGTCTCGAACGCGGCCAACAGCTCGCGATAGTCGGGGCGCCGATCCAGCAGCTCGTCGTGCGTGCCGAGCGCGGCGACGACGCCGTCGCGCAGGAAGGCCACGCGATCCGCGAGCGCGATCGTCGACGGCCTCGACGCGACGACGAGCACCGTGGCCCGGCGGGTCATGCCCCTGAGGTTGCCCAGCACCCGAGACTCCGTCATGGGATCGAGCGCGGAGGTCGTGTCGTCGAGCAGCAGCAGGTCGGCGCCCCGCGCCAGCGCGCGCGCGAGTGCGATGCGCTGACGTTGACCCCCCGAGAGACCGACGCCCCGTTCCCCCAGTTCCGTCTCGAGGCCCGCCTCCAGTTCGCGCACCACCGCGTCCGCATCGGCGATCTCGAGCGCGGCCCACAGTTCGGGCTCGGGCACGTCGTCGCCCAGCGTGAGGTTGAAGCGCAGCGTGTCGGCGAAGAGGAAGGGCTCCTGGAAGACGAGGCCCACGCGGGAGGACGCGACGGCCACCGACCCCGAGGCGAGCGGGATCAGGCCGGCGAGCGCGTGGAGCAGCGTCGTCTTGCCCGACCCGGTGGCGCCAACGAGGGCGGTCGTCGTGCCGACGGGGAGCGCGAGGTCGACGCCCCGCAGGATCGGCTCGCCATCCCCGTGGGCGACCACGACGCCCCGCATGGCGACGGCGGTACCGGCGGCGGTGCGCGCGATGGCGTCGCGGGGATCGGCCTCGACGGGCGCATCCGCCACCTCGGCGACGCGCCGCCATCCAGCGATGGAGTGCGGGACCTCGCTGAAGAGGTACCCGATGATGCGGAGCGGGAATGCGAGCAGCGTGAAGAGGTACAGGAAGCTCGCGAGGTCGCCCACGCTCATCGCGCCGTCGCGCACGCGGACCGCACCCAGCGCCAGGAGCGCGACGTTGGCGAGTGAGGGCACCGCGTCGAGGAGGGACTCGAACAACGACCGGACACCCACGGCCCGCACCCTCGCATCGCGGAGTCGCCCCGTGATCTCGGCGAGCCGCGCCGTCTCGCGGTCCTCCGCCCCGAACGCCTTCACGACCATCACCCCGTCGAAGGACTCGTGCACGGCCTCGGAGAGCAGCCCGAGCTCCCGCTGCGCGTCCGCGTAGTGACGGTCCACGCGACGCTGGTAGCCGAGGTTCATGGCCAGCATCAGCGGGAAGAGCGCCGTCGCGAGTCCACCGAGGACCAGATCGGTCGCGAGCAGGTACCCCGCGGCCACGACCATGAGGACGACCACCGACGAACTGAACGGCATCGGCGCCATCACGGACACCGCCGCGTCCACGTCGACGCCGCAGCGCGCCACGAGGTCCCCGACCATGTGCCGCCGATGCCACGCCACGGGCTGGGCGGCGAGTCGCTCCAGCACGCCGTCGGCCAGCTGCTGCGCGGTCCTCCACTCCGCCATCCCGGCGAAGCTGCGGCGCACCACGACGCCCACCGCGCGCAGGACGCCGATGCCCACCACGATGGCCGCTCCCCCAGCGAGCGCGGCTCCGTCGAAGTCGCCGCCGGCGAAGCGCGGCAAGATCACGCGGTCCACCATCCACCGCACGCCGAGCGACGACGCGACGGTGCACACGGCGAACAGTGCCGCGCCCGCCACGGCGGTAGCGAAGTAGCGCGGGGAGATCGCCACCAGCCGACGCGTGAGGCGCGCTGCGTCTCGGACGGTCGTGGCGGTCACTCGTAGAATCTACCAATCGTGGACGTTTCGACGATCGACGCGTGGGCGACCGACGCGGCCCTGGCCACGTTGCGCGTCGCGTTCGGCGCCATGATCGCCGCGCACGGGTGGAACAAGGTCTCCACACCGGCGCGACGCGCGGGAGTGCCCGAGTGGTTCGCGTCGATCGGCATGCGCGCACCGCGCCTCCAGGCCCGAGTCGCTGCCGCGACGGAGATCGGCGTCGGACTCGCGCTCGTCCTGGGCCTCGCGACTCCGCTCGCTGCGGCGGGGCTCGTCGGTCTGATGGTCGTCGCCGGTGTCGCCGGCCACGGCCGCAACGGATTCTTCGTGTTCCGACCAGGGCAGGGCTGGGAGTACACCGCGATGGTCGGCGTGGCCGGCGTCGCGATCGGCGCCCTGGGCGCCGGTCGCTGGTCGCTGGATCGCGCGCTCGGGCTCGGATGGGGTGCGGCCGTCGACGGCGGCATCGCGCTGGCGCTGGGCGTCGGCGCCGGGCTGCTGCACCTGGCCGTGTCGTGGCGGCCGGGCCGGGTCATCGTGCGCGCGGGCCTCGGGCTGGTCGTCGCCGTCATCGCGGCGATGTGGATCTACGCGCTGTTCTTCGCGAGCAAGGAGTCGGTCAACAGGATCGGGGACGGCGACTGGACCTCGCGGGCCGAGGCGACCTGCGCGACCGCCAAGGCGGATCGGGCGGCGCTCGCGGACCTGCGCCGGATCGACGACGCGGGTCCCGACGCACTGGCACGCCGCGCGGATCTCGTGGACGCCGCGACCGACGGTCTCGCCCGCGCCATCGCCGAGGTCGGCGAGCGCATGCCCCGGGACGCCAAGGGCGCCGCCATCGTGCCCCTGTGGCTCGCCGACTACGACGTCTACATCGCCGACCGGCGCGCCTACGCGGATGCGCTGCGCCGCGGCGACAACTCCCCGTTCAGCGAGACGACGACCGAGGGCCTGCCGGTGTCCGAGAAACTCGCGACGTTCGCGGCGGACAACGACATGCCGTCGTGTCGTCCACCGATGGACCTCTCGGTCTAGTCAGCTCGTCGGGTCGTCCGACCCCACCCGCACCCAGCCCCGCCCGTCCACGTGACGGCGGATCACGCGCGCGGGTGAGCCCACGGCGACCGAGCGGTCGGGGATCTCGCCGGTCACCACCGAGTTGGCGCCGACCACGACGTGGCGCCCGATGCGTGCGCCCGGCAGGACGACCACGCCGTGGCCGAGCCACGAGCCGTCGCCGATGGACACGGCCCGCTCGGGCTGCGTCTGGCGGGAGATCGGGAGGTCGAGTCGCTCGTATCCGTGGTTCTGGTCCGTCACGTACACGTGGTGGCCCGTCCAGACGTCATCGCCGATGTCGATCGAGAGATGCCCGACGATCCCCGAGCCTCGACCGATGAGGCAGCGGTCGCCGATGCGGATCGTGGGATCCAGCACGCATCGTTGGCCCGGCATCATCCCCGCCGCGAGTGCCACCTGCGGGCCGATCATCGTGTCCCGCCCGATTCGGATGTAGCGCTCGTTGTAGACCGTGCCGATCGGGAAGCACATGATCGAGCCCTCGCCGAAGGCTCCGAATCGTCGACCGCGCCGCGTGTGCGGGCCGACGGCCGCGTGCAGGGCGAGCCACTCCCAGGTGGCGTCGGCCGCGTCGGCGACGATGCGCCGCCACCACGCCACGCGCATGGTGGCAGGCTAACGACGCGTCGTTACCCTCTCCGATGTGGAGGCGAGCGACCGGCCGCGCGTGACCGTGCCGATGGTGCGCGATGCCAAGCGCGAGGGTCGACGGCTTGCGATGCTCACCGCGTACGACGCGACCTTCGCGCGGATGGTGGACGATGCGGGCGCGGACGTGATCCTCGTGGGCGATTCCGTCGCGACCGTCGTGCAGGGCGAGGCCACGACCATTCCTGTGACGCTCGAGGAGATGGAGTACCACGTGCGCATGGTCGCGCGCGCACGGACGCGGGCCCTCGTGGTGGGCGACCTCCCGTTCGGCACCTACCAGTCGGGTCCCGCGCGCGCGGTGGACAGCGCCGCCCGTCTGGTGAAGGCGGGTGCTGCGGCGGTGAAGCTCGAGGGTGGCCTGCACGTGGCCGACTGCGTGCTGGCGCTGACACGGATGGACGTGCCCGTCATGGGCCACGTCGGGCTGACGCCCCAGAGCTACCACCGGATGGGGGGCCACCGTGTGCAGGGCCGCCGCGACGGACACGATGCGGGCGAAC
>CAXRBC010000099.1:0-2528 GCA_964228515.1 Ilumatobacteraceae bacterium | reverse complement strand
CATGGTCGGCTTCGGCGACAAGGCCCGCCGCGGTCTCGCGTCCGCATCGGCCAATGCGGCGCGCCCCGGCGACGCCCTCACGACCGCCTTCGGCGTCGCGGGCGCCCTCACGTGCCGCGCCGGGGCCGTGGCGGCGGGCCCGGCGGAGATGCCGGCCGAGGTCCGCGAGCACTTCGACCGCCTCGCGGCCAACTACTTCTCCGTCGTGCACGCCTGGTACGGCGCGCTGCGGATCGGCGCGACGGGCGGGGAGGTCTGGGCGGCGGCCGAGGCGGCGCGGGACGCGTCGCTCTACGAGTTCTTGCTCAACCCGGGGCACTACCTGCACCTCGATGAGTGGGTGCACTCGCCGTTCGTGCGGGGTGGCACGGTGCCGCTGCGCTCGGGCATGGCGCTGCAGGCAGACATCATCCCGGTGTCCAAGGGGCCGTTCTGTTACGTGAACCTGGAGGACGGCGTGGTCCTCGCCGACGCGGCGCTGCGCGCCGAGCTCGAGCGCCGCGACCCGCCGATGATGGCGCGCGTGGCGCGCCGGCGGGCCTACATGGTCGACGTGCTGGGCTACGAGCTCGACGAGTGCGTGCTGCCGCTCGGCGACACCTCGGGCTGGCTCGCGCCGTACGTCTGCGACCTCACGCGCGCCCTCGCCTACGCGCGCTGACCCCGGGGCGCGCCGCTCAGGCCCGCGGCAGCCGCGACGAGATGACGCCCGACGCCTCCAGCGCGTCGAGTGCCGCACCGTCGAGGCCGAGCAGCTCCGCGAGCACCTCCCTGTTGTCCTCGCCGCGGTAGCGCGGCTCGCCCGACACTCGCACGTCGCTCCCGGCGAATCGCCACGGCGCGTTGGGCAACCGGATCGTCCCGCCGCCGCGGTCGCTCACCCGCACCACGGCCTCGCGCTCGCGCGCCCAGTCGGTCTCGGCGAGGTCGGCGACGGAGCGCAGCAGCCCCGCGGCGAGCCGGTGCGCGGCGAGGCGCGAGCGCACCTCCTCGTAGTCGCGGCACCCGCGCGCCCAGGCGCGTAGCGCGTCGAGGATCTCGTCGAGGTGCGCGAGCCGGCCCGCGACGTCGGCGAGACGCGGGTCCGCCGCGAGGTCGGGCCGCTCGGCGGCGCCCATGTAGTAGTCGAACGTCGTGTTCTCCGCCGGGTGGCCGCTCACGACGACCACGTCGCCGTTGCCCGCGGTGAGCACCGGGTAGTCCCCCGGGCCGAAGCTGCGCAGCACGCCGTCCGGCACCTCGTCCTCCCACAGGGCGTCATGCACGTGCTCGTTGACGTACAGCATCGTCTGGGCCATCGCGACGTCGATGCGGTCGCCGACGCCGGTGCGCTCCCGCTGGTACAGCGCGGCGAGCACCGCGGCGGCGAGCTCGATCGCCGTGTAGACGTCCGCGTGGCTGTGCGGGTCGTTGGCGTACGTCCCGCCGCGCGCGTCTCCCTGGCTGCGCGTGAGTCCGGTCTCGGCTCCCACCACTGGCGCGTATGCGCGACGGTCGACCCACGGGCCCGTCTGGCCGAAGCCGCTGGCCGAGGCGTAGATGAGGCGTGGGTGGCGCGCGCGGAGCGTCGCCTCGCCGAGGCCGAGGCGCTCCATCACGCCGGGGCGGAAGTTCTCGAGCAGCACGTCGCACCGCGCGGCGAGGCCCGCGAGCAGCTCTCGGCCCTCGGCGTGGTCGAGGTCGATCGAGATGCAGCGCTTCCCGACGTTCTGCTGCGCGAAGTAGCTCGCGATGCTGTGGCGCCGCGGGTGCGTGGTGCGGGTGATGTCGCCCTCCGGCGGCTCGACCTTGATCACCTCGGCGCCGAGATCGCACAGCATCCGGCTCGCGTGCGGGCCCGCGAGCACGCGCGTGAGGTCGAGCACCCGCACTCCGGCCAATGGTCGCGCGCCCCCGGCGCGCGACCCTCCCCGCGCACCAGCCTGCGTCACGGCCGCCGACAGTACCGCCTGCGCGCCGCGGCCTCTCGCGCACCGCGGCAGACTGACGACGTGATCCGCCGCCTCAACCACGCCGTGCTCTACGTCTCCGACGCGCGGCGCAGCGCCGACTTCTACCGCGACGTGCTCGGCTTTACGACGGCACAGGAGGAGGCGGGCGGCCGCGCGATCTTCATGCGCGCGGGCAACTCGTCCAATCACCACGACCTCGGACTCTTCACGGTCGGGCCGGCCGGCGGCGCGACGGGCGGCGCGGACGCCGGGCGTCCCGCAGGGCGCCGGCACGGCGCCCCCTCACCCGGGCTGTATCACCTCGCGTGGCAGGTGGACACGATCGACGAGCTGGCGGCGATCCACGACCGGCTCGTTGCGGCGCGGGCGCTGGTCGGCGCGAGCGACCACGGCGCGTCGAAGAGTCTGTACGCGGCGGACCCGGACGGCATCGAGTTCGAGGTCATGTGGATGGTGCCGGAGGCCGAGTGGGGAGCGTACGCGGCGCGCGCGATCGTGGCGCCGCTCGACCTCGACGCCGAGCGACGACGCTGGAGCGGAGTCTCGACCCGCGTCTAGCGCTGCGTGCTACGGTCC
>CAXRBC010000098.1:0-5749 GCA_964228515.1 Ilumatobacteraceae bacterium | reverse complement strand
CGCCGAGTCGACCATCAGCGCCTTGGTCACGCTGAATGGCGAGCAGGGCGCGAGTGCGACGCGCACCATCGCGCCCCGCCCGCGGTCGTGGTGCCGGGCCACCGCGGCCTCGCTCTCCGCGAGGATCGTGTCGTGGTCCTGCACCACGTCGTCGGGCGGGAGGCCCCCGTCCTTCTCCGAGAGCGACATCGAGCCGCGCGTCGGGTGGAAGCGCACCCCGAGGTCTCGCGCCGCGGCGATCTCCGCCGACAGCAGGTCGCCCGCGCCCGCGGGGTGCACGTAGAGGTGGTCGGTGGAGGTCGTGCAGCCGGACAGCGCGAGTTCGGCGAGCCCGACCCAGGCCGAGACGTGCGCCGACTCCTCGTCGAGTGCGCGCCACAGCGGGTACAGCGACCGCAGCCACCCGAAGAGCGGCGCGCCCGTCATCGGCGGGTAGGCCCGCGTGAGGTTCTGGTACAGGTGGTGGTGGGTGTTGACGAGCCCCGGCGTGACGAGGCAGTCCGTGGCGTCGATCGTCTCGCGCGCCGCGGGCGCGGTGCCCGTGCCGACGCCCGAGACGAAGCCCCCGGTGACGGCGACCCATCCTCCGCGCAGCTCGCGCCGCGCGTCGTCCATCGTCGCGACGAGCGACGCGTTGGCAACGACGAGGTCGGCCGGCGGTGCGCCGGCTCCCGCCGCGGCCGTCAGACGTTCAGGTCGCGGAGCTCGCTCCCCGCGTGGCGCGCCTCGCCGTCACGCCAGAGGAGGTGGCCGAGCAGCGCGGCGATCGCAGCCGTCGACAGACCGACCACGATCGGGAACGCGAGCAGCGCGACCACGAGCACGACGGCGCCCGCCACGGTCAGCGCCGCCCGCCCTTGCGTGCGGGCTTCCACGCCCACGCCTCGATCTCCACGGCGCCGCCCGCGGGGAGCGCGGCCACGCCGACGGTGCTGCGCGCCGGCCGCACGTCGCCGAAGCCGGCGACGTACGCCTCGTTGAACGTCGTGAAGGTGTCCATGTCGGCGAGGAAGCACATGGTCTTGCGCACGTCCTTGAGCGTCGCACCCTGGGTCTTGAGGTGACCCTTCAGGTTCTCGATCGCTTGCTCGGTCTGCGCCTTCACGCCGCCCTTCACGAGCGCGCCGTCCTTGAGCCCGAGCTGTCCGGACACGATGATCCAGTCACCGGCTCGCACGACGGGCGAGTACGGGCCGATCGGTTTCGCCGCGCGCGACTTCGCCACACGGGCATCGTAGACGGCGGCGTGACCCACGGTGACGGGTCCTACGATCGGTCGCCGTGCCGCCGATCTCGCGCCGTGCGTTCGTGCGTGCCGCATCACGCACGCTCGCGGGCGCGACCATGCTCCCGCCCGCCGTCGCGCTCGCGGCGTGCGGTGCGGGGGACGACACCGGCGACGGGGGAGCCGCGGAGGGCCTCGGCGAGGACGTGCAGCTCGTCCAGCGCTTCCCCCAAGTGCTCGTGCCGGGGCGCGTGCGCATCCCCGTCTCGCTCGCCCGCGCGAGCGGCCTGCTCGGCGCAGATGCGCGGCTGCCCGACGTGCTCGATGGGCGCATCGTCGACGCGGTCTCGGGCGACACCGTCGTCGCGTCCGTGTCCGCGAGGCGGCACGGCGAAGCCTCCGCCGTGCCGTATTGGCCGGTCATCGTCGACCTGGCGGCGGTGGGCACCTACACGCTGGTCGTCGACGGCGCGTCGCCCGACGGCGCGTCCTTCAGCGTGCAGGACCGCGCCGCCGTCGCCGTGGCGGGCGCGGGCGACGTGCTCGCGCCGCACGACGGGCCGACGCTCGCCGACCCGCGCGGCGTCTCGCCGATCTGCACGCGCCATCCCGACCCCTGCCCGTTCCACGAGGTGACGCTGCGCGAGGCGCTCGCCGTCGGTCGACCGGTCGCCTATCTCGTCGGCACGCCGGCGCACTGCAGCACCGGCACGTGTGCGCCGGGCCTCGAGGCGCTGATCGAGGTGGCCGCGCGGCACGGCGACGCCGTCACCTGCGTGCACGCCGAGGTCTACGCCGACGAGGCGGCGACCGTCGTCGCGCCCGCGGTCGAGGCCGCCGGCCGCACCTACGAGCCCGCGCTGTGGGTCACCGACGCACGCGGGCGCGTGGTCGCGCGGCTCGACGCCGTCTTCGACTCCGACGAGATCGCCGACGCGTTCGCGTCGGCCGGGGTCAGCTGAAGCTCTGACCGCACCCGCACGTGCGGGTGGCGTTGGGGTTGGTGATCTTGAACCCCGAGTCCTGCAGGCCGTCCTGGTAGTCGAGGCTGGCGCCCGCGAGCAGTTGCGACGACTGCGGGTCCACGACGACCTTCACGTCACCGTACGCCTGCACCTGGTCGTCCTTGGCGAAGTCGCCGTCGAAGTACATCTCGTACGAGAAGCCCGAGCACCCTCCGGGGCGCACGGCGACGCGGAGTGCGAGCTCACCCGCATTCTCGGCGGCGAGCAGTTCCTTGACCTTGGCGGCGGCTTTGTCGGTGAGCGTGATCATGGTGACGTCAAGAGTACAAGGACGGTCGGGTACCGGGGCGGGCGCAGCCGTAGCCTTCCGACCATGACGGCCCGCCGGGTGCCGCCCCCCACCGCGGACGACGTCCGCACGATGCTCCGCGCGGTCATCGACCCCGAGCTGGGCGACAACATCGTCGATCTCGGCATGGCGACCGACGTCACGGTCGACCCCGAGGGCCTCGTCACCGTCGGCATCAAGCTCACGATCAAGGGCTGCCCCCTGCGCGCACAGATCAAGCAGGACGTCGAGTCCAGGGTCGCCACACACCCCGGGGGGTCCAAGGTCCGCATCGACTGGGGCGAGATGACGCAGGACGAGCGCGGCGCCGTGATGACGCGGGCGCGGTGGAATGCGCGCGAGCGCGCCGCCGACACCCAGGTCCCGCACGGGGCGCGCGTGCTCGCGATCGCGAGCGGCAAGGGAGGCGTCGGCAAGAGCTCCGTGACCGCCAACCTCGCGGTCGCGCTCGCCGCCGAGGGCCGCACCGTCGGCGTGCTGGACGCGGACATCTGGGGCTTCTCGATTCCCCGCATGCTCGGCATGTCGGATCGCCTCGAGGCGCGTCTCGTCGACGGCGCCGACAAGCCGCGCATGATCCCGCAGGAGCGCCGCGTCGGCCCCGGCCTGCTCAAGGTCGTGAGCACGGGCATGCTCGTCGATGACGAGGGCACCGCCCTCATGTGGCGCGGCCTCATGCTCACCAAGGCGGTCGAGCAGTTCCTCCGCGACGTCCACTGGGGCGCGCTCGACTTCCTGCTCATCGACATGCCCCCCGGCACGGGCGACGTGCAGATGGGTCTCGCGCGCATGCTGCCGCGCACCGACCTCGTGATCGTGACGACGCCCGCGACCTCCGCGCAGAAGGTCGCGATCCGCGCGGCCGACATGGCGCGGCGCAGCTTCCTGCGCGTGGCCGGCGTGATCGAGAACATGAGCCACTTCACCTGCGAGCACGGCGAGCGCTACGCGCTCTTCGGCGAGGGCGGTGGCGACGCGCTCGCGCGCGAGATCGGCGCCGAGCTGCTCGGGCGCATCCCGATCGAGCCCGAGGTCGCCGCCGGCGGCGACGCGGGCGAGCCGGTCACCCTCGCGGGTCGCACGGCGGCGGCCGAGGCGTTCCGCGACGTGGCCAAGCGGATCATCGCCGAGACGGTCCCCGCCGGCGAGATGGCCGGCTGCTCGGCGCGCCTCCTCGAGCGCGTCGAGGTCGCGCTCGGCACCGCGCCGTCGCAGGCCGGCACGGCGCGCCCGTAGCGGGGGCGCACGCCGGTCCCGCGTCGCCGCGCGTCAGCGCGGCTCGAGCTCCTCGTACCCCGGCTCCCCGGGCATCACGATCCCCGTCACGCGCCCCTCGGCGTCCACGCGCAGGCGCGGCAGCACCGTCACCGGCCGCTCGATCGCCACGGCGGCGGCGAGCGCGGCGGCGACGTCGTCGTGCGGCGCGAGGAACTCGAGGTTGCTCACCGTCGGGGGGAACATGCCGTACCGCCCCGCCGCGTGCTCCGCCAGCGCGACGGCCGGCGCGATCCACCGGCTCGCCACCGTCTCGTGCGCGTCGTGCAGCGGCTCCTGGTCCTCCGGCGCCCGCGCCACGAAGAAGCGCGTGTCGAAGCGCCGCGCCTCTCCCACCGGCGTCACCCAGTGGCTGACGTACGCCAGCTCGTCGACCGCGAGCGTCAGCGACTCGTCGCGGCACAGGGCCGCGATGCCCAGCGTGCCGTCGTGCACCGCACGCCGCCGCTCACGCCAATGCGCCGCGCGGGCGTCGCCCGGCGCGGCGAGTCGCGGGTGCGCGCCGTCCGCGCCCCGCGCCAGCAGGACGCCGGCCTCCTCGAAGCTCTCGCGGATCGCCGCCACGTAGTAGCCGAGGCCGCCCGACGGCAGGCCGAGCCGGGCGCTCGCCGTCGCGTCGTCGAGCCCCGTGCTCACCGCGGCGGCGTCTGGCGCCGCGTCCGCGTCGTCGACGCGACCGCCGGGGAACACGTGCATCCCACCCGCGAACGCGGCCCGCGTCGTGCGCTGGACCATGAACACCTCGAGGCCTGCCCGCCCGTCGCGCACGAGCATCACCGTCGCGGCGGGTCGCACGGGCACGTCGCGCCGAGCCAGTGGATCCGTCACGCGACGACACTAGGTTCAGCGCCGTGCAATCGGTGTCGGTCGACACTGCGGGACGTCCGCCGTCCGTGGACGCCCTCGCGCGCGAACTCGCGCGCGACTCACGCCTGCCGCACGCCGTGCTCGTCGACTGCGCGCGCCGTGCGGTGGCCGCAGCTCCGCAGGGCGCGGCCGACGCCGCGGCCCTGGAGGCGGCCGCGATCGAGCGCGACCTGCTCTCCGACGTCGTCAACGCCACGGGGGTGCTGCTGCACACCAACCTGGGTCGGGCTCCCCTCGAGGCCGTGCTGACGGGGCGCGCGAGCAGCCTCGAGTTCGACCTCGACCGCGGCGTCCGCGGCTCGCGCCAGCGGTCGGTCGGCCGCCTCGCCGCGCTCGCCTGCGGCGCGCAGGACGCGCTGGTGGTCAACAACAACGCCGCCGCCGTGCTGCTCGTGCTCGCCGCGCTGGGTGCCGGCCGCGACGTCGCCGTGTCCCGCGGCGAGAGCGTCGAGATCGGCGGCGGCTTCCGCGTGCCCGAGGTGATGGAGCAGTCGGGCGCGCGCCTCGTGGACGTCGGCACGACCAACCGGACGCGACTCAAGGACTACCGCAAGGCCGTCGAGTCCCGGCGCCACGACGTCGCCATGGTGCTCAAGGTGCACCCGTCCAACTACCGCGTCGAGGGCTTCGTGGAGGACACGCCCGTGCGCGAGCTCGCGACGCTCGGCGTGCCCGTGGTCGCCGACATCGGGTCGGGGCTCCTCGACGCGACGTGCCCGTGGCTGCAGGGCCACGTGGCGCGCGTGCCGGCGTGGCTCGCACAGGAGCCGGCCGCCCGCCAGACGCTCGACGACGGCGCCGCGCTCGTGACGTTCAGCGGCGACAAGTTGCTCGGCGGCCCACAGAGCGGCGTCATCGCGGGGCGGGCCGACCTCGTGCGCCGCTGCGCCGAGCACCCGCTCGCCCGCGCGGTGCGCCCGGGCGGCACCACCGTCGCGTTGCTGCAGCGCGCGCTGCTCGCGCACCTCGGGCGCACCGCGTGCGACGAGGTGCCGTTCTGGCGCATGCGCGCGATCCCGGTCGCGCGGCTGGGCGGCCGCGCGCGCGGCGGCGCCGCGGGGGGCGGGG
>CAXRBC010000097.1:0-7676 GCA_964228515.1 Ilumatobacteraceae bacterium | reverse complement strand
GGCACCCGCGGGTGCCGACCCCTTCCGTGCGACGTTCGTGCGGTACGAGCGATCAGCCCGCCGCGCGCGACGTGTCGATCTGGGACATGCTGTTGACGAACACGCCCTTGATGTTGGACCGCCGCGGCGAGATGCCCACGTCGAAGTAGGAGATGATGTACGGCGTGTCCTCCAGCGCGATGCGCTGGATCTTGCCGCTTGCCACCTTCTTCTTCGCCGGGCTCGCTGCGTTGAGGTACTCGTCGGCGGCTGCGTCGAACGCTGCGCTGTCGTAGTGCGCGGCGCTCCAGTCACCCGTCGACTTGTACTCGCGGCGCAGGTACATGTCCGGCACCGCGCGGCCGCCCCAGTCGGTGATGCCGAGGTTGGACGCCAGCCACGCATTGTTGTCGTACTCGAAGATGACGCCCTTCTTCGAGGGGTACGGGTTGCCGTAGTACACCGCGGCGCTCGGACCGTCGATCTTCAGGTTCGCCGTGATGCCGATGGCCTTGAGCGAGTCCTTGATGACCTGGGCGAACTTCACGATGTCGTCGCGCTGCCAGCTCGACAGGTCGACGGTGAAGCCCTTGTTGCCCGCCGCGGCCATCAACTTCTTGGCCTCGGCGAGGTCCTGCTCACGCTGCGGCACGGTCGTGTCGCGGGTCGGGAACGGATCCATCGGGCTGTCGTTGCCGAGCGCGCCGAACCCCTTCATCACGCCCTTGATGTAGCCCTTGCGGTCGAGGGTGAGCGCCGCGGCACGCCGGACGCGCTTGTCCGTGAACGGACCCCAATCGCACCGCATGTGCCCGTGCAGCGTGCGCGCACCCGGCGTGTAGTCGAGCGTGACCTTCTTGTTCTTCTTGAGCTTCGCCGCATCCTCGGGCGCCAGCGCGAGGATCACGTCGATCTTGCCGGTCGTGAGCTGCGGGACCGCCGCCGCCGCGGACGCGAACTGGATCATCTCCAGCTTCTCGAACGCCGGGCGCCGGGTCTTGTCCCAGTAGTTGTCGTTGCGCGTGAAGACGGTCTTGCTGCCCTCGACGTGGCTCTCGAGCACCCACGGGCCGGCCGAGATCATCTTGGCGATCCAGGTCTTGTCGCCCGCCACGCCGTTCGGCATGATCAGCGAGCCGTAGCTCGTCGACGCGACGGTGTACGGGAAGCTCGAGTCGGGAGCGTCGAGGTTGAACGTGACCTCGTAGGTCCCGGTCTTGACGACGCCGGCGGGCGACAGCACGCCCTTGTAGTTGCCGGCCTGCGACGACGCGTTGGACGCCGTCGTGTGCCACTTGAACGTCCACACGACGTCGTCGGCGGTGAGGTCCTGGCCATTGTGGAACTTGATGCCCTTGCGGATCTTGAAGGTCCAGGTCTTGAGACCGTTGCTCGCCTTCCAGCTCTCCGCGACGCGGGGCTCGAGGCTGCCGTCCTGGGCGACCCAGGCGAGCCACTCGCCGACGCACCCGAGGATCTGCAGCGACCCTCCGTCGGCCGTGGTCGCGGGCGACGCGGCCTGGTTCTGCTTGGTGTGGCCCACGCGCAGCGTCTTGCCCGCGGCGGATACCTCGCCGCCGAGCAGCTGCGACATCGGGATGGCCGCCGCGGTCGCGGCGGCGCCCTTGATGACCGTGCGGCGCGAAACCGACCGCGAAGTGAACTGGATCTCAGTCACGTGTGTTGTCCCCTTGTTGCTCAGAGGGACCGGCGGCCCCTGTGTTGGGGGTCACCCTAGCCGTCGGCAGCCGACGGCTGCCATTTGCCGACCGTGCGTCCGCGCGTCACGAGCGCACGAGTGGCGCCCGCACCGCGGACGCTCAGGCCGGGACGCGCTCCGCGGAGAGCCTGCGGGCCACCTTGCCGACCCGGGCGATCCGCTCGAGCAGTGCCTCGCGGGCGCGCTCGGCGTCGTCGCTCAGCCCCGTGAGGTCGGCCACCTTCCAGTGGCGCAGCACGACGGGCTCGAGGATCTGGTCGTGGTGGATGGCCAGGTCGTAGATGCCGGCCTTGGCGACCACCCGCGCCACGCGCTCGAAGTCGGGGATGCCGGTGCCGGGCATCGCGAAGGTGCGCACCGCGCGCTCGATGCCGATCACCATCTCGGACGGCGCGACCTCGAGGGCCGCCGTCGCGAGGTCGCGGTAGAAGAGGTAGTGCAGGTTCTCGTCGTTGCCGACTCGCAGCATGATCGCCTGGCCGGCCTCGTCCTCGATGAGCTTGCCGGTGTTGCGGTGCGCGATGCGCGTCGCGAGCTCCTGCATGCTGAGGTACGCGAGGCCCTCGTAGAGATCCTCCGGCGCGGGCACCTGCGCGCCCCGCACCTGGGCCATCCGTGCCCGCTCGAGCGCGACGAGGTCGGTGGCGCGGCTGACGGTGAGCCAGTCGCGGATCACGATCGAGTGCCGGCCCTCCTCGGCCGTCCAGTTGCGCGACCATGCGTCGTAGGCACCGCCGCCGCCCGTGAAGAGCCAGTTCACGTCGCGCGTGTAGTACGGCAGGTTGTCCTCGGTCAGCAGGTTGAGGTACAGCGACAGGCGCACGGCCTCGGGCAGGGGCGCGACGCCCTCGCCCATGTCCGCGTCCGCCTCGTCCCATGCGTGGCCGGGCGCGAAGTCGCGTCCCCGACTCCAGGGCACCATCTCGTGGGGGAACCACTCCTTGGCCACGCCGACGTGACGGTCGTAGAGCTTCTCGGCCACCGGCGCGATCGCCGCGAGCAAGTCCTGGGGCCTCATCGCGCCACCCTACCCAGCGTGGCCACGAGGCGCGCGAGCGGGACGCGGAAGTCGTCGAGCAGCGGGATGTCGGCGGCGCGCAGCGCGGCGTTGTCGAGCACGGAGTTGGCCGGTCGCGGCGCGGGGCGCGGCGGCACGAGGTCGGACGTGGCGATCGGCACGACGCGCGCCGCGTCGTGCCCCGCGAGTCGCAGCACCTCGCGGGCGAAGCCGTACCACGACACCGCGCCCTGGTTGGTCACGTGCCAGGTACCCGTGCGCCCCTCGGCGGCGAGGCGCACGAGCATGCGCGCCGCATCGTCGGCGAGCGTCGGGTGCCCGCGCTGGTCGTCGACGAAGCGCAGCTCGCCGGGCGCACCCGCGAGGCGCAGGATCGTCTTGACCATGTTGGACCCCGTGGCGCCGCAGACCCAGGAGATCCGCACGACCGCGTCGCGCGAGGGGTCGGTCGCCCGCTCTCCCGCGAGCTTCGACGCCCCGTAGACGCTGCGCGGCGCGGGCGGATCCGCCTCCACGTACGGCTCCGCCTTGTCGCCGTCGAAGACGTAGTCGGTGGAGACGTACAGCACGCGCGCGCCCGAGGCGCGCGCGGCGGCGACCACGTGGGCCGTGGCCTCCCCGTTGGCGCGGTGCGCTCGGGCGGGGTCGGACTCGCAGGCGTCCACGGCCGTCCACGCGGCGGCGTGGAGCACGACGTCGGGGCGCACCGCCGAGACGGCGCGCGCGACGGCGTCGCGGTCGGTCACGTCCAGCGCCTCGAGGCCCGCCGCGCCGCGGGCGTCGCGCGCCGTCGCGCCCACCGCGTGGCCGCCGGCGCGCGCGGCGAGCACGAGCTCGGTGCCGAGCTGGCCCGCCGCGCCCGTGACGAGCATCCTCATCGCGGGCTCACCTCAGCGCGGCCGTGCCTTGAGCGGCTCCCACCACCAGCGGTTGTCCCGGTACCAGCGCACCGTCTCCTCGAGCGCCTCGTCGAGCGACCGTGCTCGCGTCCATCCGAGGCGCGTGATCTTGGCGACGTCCACCGAGTAGCGACGGTCGTGACCGAGGCGGTCGGGCACGTAGCGCACGCTCGACTCGTCCTTGCCGAGCAGCGCGAGGATCTTGTCCACCAGCACGCGGTTGGGCGTCTCGTTGCCGGCACCGATGTTGTAGATCTCGCCGGGCACGCCGCGCTCGAGCACGAGGTGCACGCCCGCGCAGTGGTCGTCGACGTAGAGCCAGTCGCGCTCGTTGAGCCCGTCGCCGTAGAGGGGCACCGTGCCGCCGTCGAGCAGGTTGGTCGTGAACAGCGGGATCGCCTTCTCCGGGTACTGGTAGGGCCCGAAGTTGTTGGTGCAGCGGGTCACGAGCACCGGCACGCCGTGGGTCGTGTGGTACGAGAGCGCGA
The DNA here is from genome assembly GCA_964228515.1 of Ilumatobacteraceae bacterium. Taxonomy (GTDB): domain Bacteria; phylum Actinomycetota; class Acidimicrobiia; order Acidimicrobiales; family Ilumatobacteraceae; genus CAXRBC01. Next base: position 3,572 of record CAXRBC010000097.1, on the reverse strand, counting down.
TCAGGTCCGACCCGGCCTTGGACGCGGAGTACGGGCTGCGGGGCTCGAGCGGATCGCCCTCCTTTGACGACCCGGTCTCGACGGACCCGTAGACCTCGTCGGTGCCGACGTGCAGGACGCGACCGACCCCGAGACGCCGCGCCGCGTCGACCACCACGTTGGTCCCGAAGCAGTTGGTGAGGATGAAGTCCTCGCCCGAGGCGATCGAGCGGTCGACGTGGCTCTCGGCGGCGAAGTGCACCACCGCGTCGTGGCCGCGCATCGCCGCCTCGACGTCGGCGGGGTGGCACACGTTGCCCTTCACGAACGCATACCGGGGGTCGTCGTCGACGTCCTTGAGCGTCGAGAGGTTGCCCGCGTAGGTGAGCGCGTCGTAGACGGTCACCGCGTGGTCCGTGTGCCGCAGCACCCAGCGCACGTAGTTGGACCCGATGAACCCGGCACCGCCGGTGACGAAGATCCTCACGTGCGCGAGCTCAGGTGCGCATCGGCCACGACGGCCGCAGCGCGGGCGGGATCGCCGCGCGGGCGGGGTTGGCCTGGTCGCGCGGCGAGAGCGTCGGGGACGCGACGCCCCAGTCGGCCTTCACGGCCGGGTCGTCCCAGCGCAGTCCGAGCTCGTCCTTGGGGTTGTAGTAGCCGTCGACGAGGTAGGTGATCGTCATGTCGCTGAGCGCGGCGAAGCCGTGCGCGACGCCCGGGGGGATGAAGACGCCACGGTGGTCGTGCGTCCCGTCGGCGCGCCGGCCGATGTCGATCACCTGCGTCGCGCCGTCGGTCGGCGACCCTTCCCTCAGATCGTGGATCACCACGCGGCACGTCCCGAACGGGACGTAACAATAGTCCGCCTGGTGCAGGTGGTAGTGCAGGCCGACGATGGCGCCCGCCTGACGGTCGCCGCGATTGCCCTGGAGCATCTCGCGCCCGAGGGGGAACCACTCGCGGCGGTACGTCTCGACGAAGTAGCCGCGCGCATCCCCGTGGATCTGCGGCTCGACCACGCGCACGCCCGCGATCACGCCGCTCTCCGTCACGGTCGCGGGCACGCCTACTCCAGCTCGACCTTGGAGTCGTCGCCGAGCATCAGGCGCAGGGCGCGGGGCTGCTGCTCGCTGCGCACGACCTCCACGTCGCGACCGATCAGCGAGTCGGTGACGCGGGTGACCCCCACGATCGACGAGCCGTCCAGCACGACCGAGTGCTCGATCTCGGAACGCACCAGCCGGCAGCCACGGCCGATCGACGTGTAGGGCCCGACGTACGTCTCCTCCACGATCGCGTCCGCGCCGATGACGACCGGGCCGCGGATGCGGGAGCGCGAGACCTTGGCCCCCCGCTCGATCACGACCCGGCCCTGGATCTGCGACGCGGCGTCGACCGTGCCGTCAGTGCGGGGCGTCACCACGTCGAGAACCAGCCGGTTGCACTCCAGCAGCGGGTCCTTCTTGCCCGTGTCGATCCACCAGCCGCGCAGCACCTCGTGGCGCACGGGCCGGCCGTTGCTCACCAGCCACTGGATCGCGTCGGTGATCTCGAGCTCGCCGCGCGCCGCCGGCGCGATGGCCCGCACCGCCTCGTGGATCGTGGGGTCGAAGAGGTAGACGCCGACCAGCGCAAGATCCGACGGCGGGTCCTTGGGCTTCTCCACGAGGCGCACGACGTGGCCGCTCGCGTCGACCTCGGCGACGCCGAACTGCCGCGGGTCGTCCACGTGGCAGAGCAGGATCTGCGCCGCGGGCCGGCCGGAGGGCGCGCGGCGGGCCTCCTCGAAGCGCTCGACGAACTCCACGAGGCCCTGCTCCAGCATGTTGTCGCCGAGGTACATCACGAAGTCGTCGTCGCCGAGGTAGTCGCGGGCGATCAGCACGCAGTGCGCGAGCCCCAGCGGCTGGTCCTGCGGGATGTACGTCACGCGCACCCCGAACTGCGACCCGTCGCCCACCGCGGCCTTGATCTCGTCGCGGGTCGAGCCCACGATGATGCCGATCTCGCGGATGCCCGCGCGCGCCATGGCCTCGATGCCGTAGAAGAGGATCGGCTTGTTGGCGATCGGCACGAGCTGCTTGGCGCTCGTGTGGGTGATCGGCCGGAGGCGCGTGCCGGCGCCGCCGGAGAGGATGAGACCCTTCACCGCGGATCAGCCTAGGCGCGCCACAACTAGCGTGGCCGCCGTGCCGTCGGCGTTCCTCCACCCGTTCGCCAAGCCGACGAAGGATGCGTTCATCCCGCTCGTGCGCGGCGAGGGCGCGCGCGTGTGGGACTCGTCGGGCCGCGAGTACGTCGACGGCATGGCGAGCCTCTGGTACTGCGCCGTCGGCCACGGCAGGCGCGAGATCGCCGACGCGGTGCGCGAGCAGATCGCCACGCTCGAGTCGTACAGCACCTTCGACCCCTTCACGTGCGAGCCCGCGGAGCGGCTCGCGGAGCGGCTCCGCGCGATGACGCCGATGGCGGACGCGCGAGTCTTCCTCTGCGGCAGCGGCTCCGAGGCGGTGGACACGGCGATGAAGCTCGCGCGGCTCGCGCACGTGCAGGCGGGGCGCCCCGAGCGCACCCTCATCGTCTCCCGCATGCGCGGCTACCACGGCACCAACTACGGCGGCACGAGCGCCCAGGGTCTGCCGCTCAACAAGGCCGGCTACGGCCCGCTCGTGCCCGACGTGATGCAGGTCGAGAGCGACGACCTCGAGGCCCTCAGCGTCGTGATGTCGCGCGAGTCGGGGCGCATCGCCGCGGTCCTCGCCGAGCCCGTGCAGGGCGCCGGCGGCGTCGACCCGCCCGCGCCCGGCTACCTCGAGGGGCTGCGGCGCCTGTGCGACCGTCACGGCGCCTACCTCATCTTTGACGAGGTGATCACGGGATTCTGCAGGCTCGGCGAGTGGTTCGGCGCGCAGCGCTTCGGCGTGGTGCCCGACCTCACCTGCTTCGCCAAGGCGGTCACGTCCGGATACCAGCCGCTCGGCGGCGTCATCGTCGGCGGCGCGGTGCGTGGGCCGCTCGAGGCCGATCCCGCGTTCATCCTGCGCCACGGCTACACGTACTCGGGGCACGCCGCCGCCTGCGCCGCGGCGCTCGTCAACCTCGACATCATGGAGCGCGAGGGCCTGCGCGCCCGCGCGCTCGCGGTCGGCGCGCGCATCGACGCGGCGCTCGCCGCGCTCGTGGCCGACGGGGTGATCGCGAGCCACCGCGGCGACGGCGCCGTCTGGGCGGCGGGCCTGCACCAGGGTCAGGACAACGTGAAGATCCGCGACCGCATGCTCGAGCTCGGCGCGATCACGCGCGCGATCAACGCCGACACCAACACCTTCTGCCCGCCGCTCGTGATCTCGGACGACGAGGTCGACCGGCTGATGGACGCCTTCGCGACCGCCGCCTCGGGCCGCTAGCACCGCCGCGCGGCGGGTCAGCGGGGCGCGGGAGGGTCCTGCAGGAGCGAGATCAGGCTGCTCGTGTCCCAGCGGCGGCCGCCGCGCTCGACGACCTTCGTGTAGAGCCCGTCGATGATGCGCGTCACCGAGAGGTCGGACCCGTTGCGTGCCGCCTCGTCGAAGCAGATGCCGAGGTCCTTG
>CAXRBC010000096.1:0-2072 GCA_964228515.1 Ilumatobacteraceae bacterium | reverse complement strand
TGAGAGCGAGGCCGCGGTGGCCCGGCACCACGACCGCGGGCGGGGCGCGATGGTGCGCGTCGCACTCGCGCCCTGCTCGCCATTCAGCGTGACGAAGGCGCTGATGGTCGACTCGGCGAGCCTCGCGGAGCGGCTCGACGTGAGGCTCCACACGCACTTCGCCGAGAACGCCGAGGACGACGCCTACTCGCTCTCGACCTTCGGCTGCCGGCCGGCGGAGTACCTGTCGGACGTCGGCGGGTGCCGCGATCGGGCCTGGCTCGCGCATTGTGTGATGCCCAACCCCGAGGAGGTGCGCCGCCTCGGCGCCGCGAGGGTCGGCGTGGCGCACTGCCCGTCGAGCAACCTGATCCTCGCCTCGGGTATCGCGCCCGTGGTCGACCTGCGCGCCGCGGGCGTGCACGTCGGCCTCGGGGTCGACGGGTCGTCGTCGGCCGACTCGGCCTCGCTGTGGCTCGAGGCGCGTCAGGCGATGCTGCTCGCCAAGCTGCGCAACGGCGCCGGCGCCGGCACCGCGCGGATGGCGCTCGAGTGCGCGACGCGCGGCGGGGCGGGCTGCCTCGGGCGCATCGGCGAGATCGGCGAGCTGTCGGTCGGCGCCGTGGGCGACCTGGCGGTGTGGTCGCTCACGGGTCCGGCGTTCGCGGGCGCGATCGCCGACCCGGTCGAGGCATGGCTGCGGTGCGGGCCCGTCGCGGCGCGCGACACGATCGTGCACGGACGGGCCGTGGTGCGCGGCGGCACGCTCGTGAGCCCGCGCGTCGACGGGATGCTCGCGACGCACCGCCGCCTCGCCGCGCGCATGCAGCGACTCGCGACGTCCTAGTGGGTCGCCTGGGGATCGAACCCAGGACCTCCGGATTAAAAGTCCGTTGCTCTCCCAGCTGAGCTAGCGACCCGTTCTGCGGTCAGGCTACGTCCGACGCGGCACCGTGGCGGGCAGCGCGGTCAGCCGATTCGAATCGTCACGCGATCACCGCTCGAACCGGACGCCACGACCGAGATGCGCACGCCGGCGACGGTGATCGAGTCGCCCGCCCGCAGGAGGGCCGACGACTTGACGAGATCTGCGTCGTTCGCCGGCTGGACCCGGATCGGTCCCTTGCCCGACGCCACCGAGGTGTCGACGAGGTAGACCAACGCGCCCTCGCGAGTGAGTGCGGTGTCGTACCCCAGGCGCCGACGTGACTCGACGACCACCGCACGCGAGGTGCCGAGGCGCGCCACGAGCATCTTGGTGCCGCCCGCACGCTCGATCGGATCCAGCGTGACGGTGGCGGACCCGGACTCGATGCACGCGACTTCGGCGTCGGTCACCCACCCCAGCGTCCAGCGCTCCCATGCGAAGTACTCGGGCGCGCCACCGTCCATCCTGCCCATCAGGCTGAAGCCACCCGTGAAGCGGTGCTGCTCGCCATCGAACGCATAGAGATCGACGAGCCCGAGGGCATGGCCGAACTCGTGGTTGAACCACGCGGACCCCCACCCGAGCAGGTCGGTCCCGGACGTCGCACCGTTGGTCCACGACCGACCGGCGGCCACGGCGGCCCAGTACCCGTCGTTGGGGGTGAACGCGGGTCCAAAGTCGAGCGCCGCCGCATCCGGGTTGGCGAGCACGAGAAAGCCATCGAGTCCGCTGACATCAAGTGACCGAACGCCGAGATCGAGGGCCTCTGCGACATAGGCACGGTGCGCGGAGAACGAGGGCTGTGACCGACTCATCCCATAGGCAGAGGAGACCCTGCTCATGCGCACCCACCGGTGGACGGGGACGAGCTCGAACGTCGCGCGACCGTAGGAGAGCGCCGCGAAGCGTCGCTCGGCGGCGGGTGAGATGAGGTCGAGGACCGACTGTGTGGTACGGGTCGCCACGGCGTCGGCGAAGTCGACGAACACGACCCCGATGCGCACGGTGCCCGTCGCCTTCAGCCGCACGGCCGGGCGCGGGTGACCGAGGGAGATGCCGTCCGTGGTGGCCCGTGGATCGGTGAGTCGGCACCGCGATGCGGCGACGAGGTCCCCGCTCGACGCCACGGACATCGTCGTGGTCGTCGTGTTGGACGAGGCTCCGG
>CAXRBC010000095.1:0-6144 GCA_964228515.1 Ilumatobacteraceae bacterium | reverse complement strand
TTCGCCACAACGAATCAATTCGGTTCGGAGAACCGCGAAACGGGGGGCTTCGGCCCCCCGTTTCTCGTTTTTACGGCCGAGTGTCGCGGCCCCCGGTCGGCCCGGGCCGCGGCCGACTCGTGCGGGTCGCGCACACATCGGGGGCATGACCGATGACGCACTCGACACCGCCCTCGAACCCGTTGCCGAACCCTCGCCGCTCGACATCGCCGTGTGCGTCGAGGCGAGCCTGCACGGCTCGCTCGACGGCTTCGCGATGCGGCGGGCCCGCCTCTACGGGGTGACCGTCGCGGACCCCGAGGGGGTCCGGCGGGGGGCCGACGGGGCCCTGCGGATCAGCTTCCTCGCCGAGCACGGCGACGTCTACGAGCTGCTGGACGCGCCCGGGAGCGCGATCGCCCGGATGTTCGACGCCGCGGTGGTGCTCACCTGCGGATGGGCGGCGCCGGTCGACGGGCGGCCGGGCGGGGGCCCGGGGGACACACGAGCGGCGGGCGCGGGGCGTGGGGGCACCGACGACGACGTGCCCCCGAGCGAGCACCCCGACCGGCGGCGGGTGCGCCTCGTCGTCGCGATCAGCGACGACGGCGTCGCGTCGGTGCTGCGCTTCGCGGACGCGCCGGACCGGGTCGTGACCGACGCGGGGGCCGCGCGGGGGAGCCTGGCCGACGCGATCGAGACGATGTGGCGCGAGCCGCGGGTGGTCGTGGAGCGCGAGCCCGGCTAGGCGGCGCTCGGGTGGCGGCGCGGGGCGCCGTCAGGCGGCGCCGGTGGAGCGGAGGTGCACCGAGCGGCACGCCTCGACGAGGCGCGGGACGAACCGCTCGCGTGCCGCGTAGACCGCGTTGTGCTCGCCCTCGACCTCGAAGACCTCGACGTCGCGGGCGCCGGCGGCGAGCTCGCGTTGGCGGCCGGGGTCGACGGTGGTGTCGCGGGTGGTGACGATCACGGAGCTCGGCGCCGCGAAGGCGCCGAGCCACGCCCGCGAGTCGAAGGAGCCGAGGGCGCGGCCGGCCTCGAGCACGTGGCGCCAGTCGTGCGAGGAGATCTGCTGCGCGGCCCAGCCCTCGAAGCCGGTGAGCTTGCGCTGCAGGTACAGCTGGTCGGAGATCCAGTCGCGCGCCTGCGCGGGCGTGAGGCGCGACACGGCGGCCAGACCCGAGAGGCCGAGGAAGGTGAGGCGCTCCTCGCGCGACGCGGCGAAGTAGCCGGCGGTCGCGCAGAGCACGACGCCCCGGACGCGGAACTCGTGGCGGCGCCAGAGCAGCTGGGCGACCGCGCCACCCATCGAGTAGCCGACGGGGATGAAGGTCGGGGCGCCGAGCACGTCCGCGACCGCGGCGGCGTCGTCGGCGCAGTCCTCGAGGGTGAAGGTCGACCCGCTGCGGATGCCCCGGCCGTGGCCTCGCAGGTCGCAGGCGATGACGCGGAAGTGCGCGGCGAGGGCGTCGAAGCAGGTGAACCAGTTGAGATCGGCGGTGGCCGTCCAGCCGTGGAGGAGCAGGAGGGTCGGGGCGCCGGCGGGGCCGGGGGCCTCGCGCACGAAGCTGCGGCCGCGGCCGGGCAGGTCGACGTCGTAGCCCCGGGGGAGGCCGGGAAGGGTGGCGACGGACTCGCGGATCACCGGGCGGCGACGGGGGCGGGGTCGGGGGTCTGGGCGGGCGGCCGCTGGCGCGTCAGGAGGCGACGACGGCGTCGACCACGGTCACCCGCAGGGTGCCGTTGGGCGAGCGGTACTCGACGACCGTGCCCCGGGCGGCCCCGATGAGGGCGGCCCCGAGGGGGGACTGGGGGCTCATGACCTCGTACTGCTCGTGGCGCTCCTCGATGTGGCCGATCAGGTAGCGCTCGGCGGCCGACTCGTCGTCGCCCTCGTAGAGGATCGTCACGACGGAGCCGAGGCCGACGACGCCGTCCGTCGCCGGCTCGACGATCTCGACGTCCTCGAGCATCGCCTCGAGGTGGCGGATGCGACCCTCCATGTGGCCCTGCTCGTCCTTGGCCGCGTGGTAGTCGCCGTTCTCCTTGAGGTCCCCGAGCTCGCGGGCGCGGGCGATGCGCTCCGCGACCTCGATGCGGCCGCGCGTGGTGAGGTCGCGGTGCTCCGCGACGAGGCGCTCGTGCGTGGCGCGGGTGAGACGGTGGGTCGGCACGCGGTCAGGATACCGAGGGGGTCGTAGCCTGATCGCGTGGCGCATCGCGTGGCCGTCGTCGGCGGGGACGGCATCGGGCCCGACGTCGTGGCCGAGGCGCTCAAGGTGGTGGAGGCCGCGGGCGTGCGCCTCGCGGTGACGCGATTCGACCTCGGCGCTGCGCGGTACCTGCGTGACGGCGAGATCCTCTCCGACGCGACGCTCTCGGAGCTGCGCCGCCACGACGCGATCCTGCTCGGCGCGGTCGGCTCGCCGGACGTGCCCCCGGGCCTGATCGAGCGCGGGCTGCTGCTGCGCATGCGCTTCGAGCTCGACCTGTACGTCAACCAGCGGCCCTTCGCCGGGACGGCGCCGGGGCACGCGCGGCCGCACGACTTCGTCGTGGTGCGCGAGAACACCGAGGGCCCCTACGTGGGCGAGGGGGGCGTGCTGCGCAAGGGCACGCCGCACGAGGTCGCGACGCAGGGGAGCGTCAACACGGCGCACGGCGTGGAGCGCTGCGTGCGCCACGCGTTCGACCTCGCGTCGGCACGCGAGCGGCGTCACGTGACGCTGGTGCACAAGACCAACGTCCTCACCTACGCGGGCGACCTGTGGTCCCGCACGTTCGAGCGCGTCGCGGGGGAGCACCCCGGCGTCGGCACCGCGTACCACCACGTCGACGCCGCGTGCATCCACATGGTGCAGGACCCGCATCGCTACGACGTGATCGTGACGGACAACCTGTTCGGCGACATCCTCACCGACCTCGCGGGCGCGGTGAGCGGGGGCATCGGCCGCGCCTCGTCGGCCAACCTCAATCCGGCGCGCACGGGACCCTCGATGTTCGAGCCCGTGCACGGCTCCGCGCCCGACATCGCGGGCAAGGGCGTGGCCGACCCGACGGCGGCGATCCTGTCGGCGGCGCACATGCTCGAGTTCCTCGGCGAGGCCGACGCGGCGGCGAGAGTGCGGCGCGCGTGCGAGGCGCCGACGTCGGGCGGGACGGTCGCGATCGGCGACGAGATCGCCCGGCGCGTGCGCGCGTAGCGCACCCGCGGGGGCGGCCGCGGCGCGGCCGCCGTTAGCCTCGATACCCATGCCGATCACGCCGACGCCCAAGATCTGGATGAACGGGTCCCTCGTGGACTGGGACGCCGCGCGAGTGCACGTGCTCACCCACACGCTGCACTACGGCACGGGCGTCTTCGAGGGCATCCGGGCCTACGAGACGTCGCGGGGGCCCGCGGTCTTCCGCCTCACCGACCACATGCGGCGCCTCGAGAACTCGGCGCGGATCCTCGGGATGCCGATGCCGTACTCGGTCGAGGAGCTCGTCGAGGCGGTCAAGGTGACCGTGCGCTCGACCGGCCTGCCGTCGTGCTACGTGCGGCCGCTCGCGTACTACGGATACGGCGAGATGGGGCTCAACACGCTGCCCTGCAAGGTCGACGTGGCGATCGCCTGCTGGCCGTGGGGCGCGTACCTCGGCGACGACGCGGTGGAGAAGGGCGTGCGGATGAAGATCGCGTCGTGGACGCGCCACGACCACAACACCAGGCCGCCGGCGGCCAAGCCCGTGGGCAACTACGTGAACTCCTCGCTCGCCAAGGTCGAGGCGCTGAAGGCCGGCTACGACGAGGCGATCATGCTGTCGCCGAGCGGGCTCGTGGCCGAGTGCACGGGGGAGAACATCTTCTGCGTGCGCAACGGCGTGATCCTCACGCCGCCGCTGTCGGCGGGCGCCCTCGAGGGCATCACGCAGAACTCGGTGTCGACGATCGCCCGCGACCTCGGGCACGACCTGCGGGTGGACAACATCGCGCGGTCGGACCTGTACGTGGCGGACGAGATCTTCGTCTGCGGGACGGCGGCCGAGGTGGGCTCGGTGCGCTCGGTGGACGACCGCGAGGTGCCCTGCCCGGGCCCGATCACGCGCGCGATCGCGTCGACGTATGCGCGCGCGGTGCGGGGCCAGGAGGACAGGTACAAGGATTGGTGTGAGTACGTCGGCTGACGCGCTGCGGGGCGAGCTCGTCGAGGTCTTCGACACGACGCTGCGCGACGGGATGCAGGTCGAGGGCGTCTCGGCCAGCGTGCAGGACAAGCTGCGCATCGCCGAGCAGCTCGACCGCCTCGGCGTGCACTTCATCGAGGGCGGCTGGCCCGGGGCCAACCCGAAGGACGACGAGTTCTTCGCGCGCGCCCGCACGGACCTGCGGCTCGGCTCGTCGCGGCTCGTCGCGTTCGGCTCCACGCGCCGCCCCGCCGGCCGCGTGGACGAGGACCCGACGCTCGCGCGGCTGCTCGCCGCCGGCACCGAGCACGTGTGCATCGTCGCCAAGAGTTGGGACCACCACGTGCGCGAGGCGCTGCAGACCACGCTGGACGAGGGCGTCGCGATGGTCGACGACTCGGTGCGGCACCTGGCCGGTGAGGGTCGGCGGGTCCTGGTGGACCTCGAGCACTTCTTCGACGGGTGGAAGCGCAACCGCGAGTACGCCATGCGCGTGCTCGAGGCCGCGGTGATGGCGGGGGCGTCGCACGTCGTGCTGTGCGACACCAACGGCGGGTCGCTGCCCCACGAGGTGGGCGAGATCGTCGCCGACGTGCGCGCCCACGTGCGCGGCGACGCGTTGATCGGCATCCACTGCCACGACGACACGGGTTGCGCGGTGGCCAACTCGATGGCGGCGGTGCTCGCGGGCGCCCGCCACGTGCAGGGCACGCTCAACGGCCTCGGCGAGCGCACCGGCAACACCAACCTCACGACCGTGATCCCCAACCTGCAGGTCAAGCTCGGCGCGCGCTGTCTGCCCGAGGGCCGGCTCGAGCGCCTCACCGCGGTGAGCCACCACGTGGCCGAGGTGCTCAACCGTCCGATGAACCCGCAGGCGCCGTACGTGGGCACGTCGGCGTTCGCGCACAAGGCCGGGCTGCACGTCTCGGCGATCGCGCGGGCCAAGGACGCCTACGAGCACGTCGCGCCGGAGGCCGTGGGCAACGGCACGCGATTCCTCGTCTCGGAGATGGCGGGGCGCGCGACGATCGCGATGAAGGCCGAGGAGCTCGGGCTCGAGATGGACGGGCCGGCCGTGCACCAGGTGCTCGACGACCTCAAGCGCCTCGAGCACGAGGGCTACCACTTCGAGGCCGCGGACGCGTCGCTCGAGTTGCTGATGCGCCGTGCGGCCGGATGGGCGCAGCCGTGGTTCCGCGTGGAGTCGATGCGCGTGATCACCGACGAGGCCGAGAGCGGGCAGTTCACCACCGAGGCGACGGTCAAGGTGTGGGTGGGCGAGACGCGGCACGTGCACACCGCGGAGGGCAACGGTCCGGTCAATGCGATCGACCGCGCGCTGCGCGAGGCCCTGCGCGGTCCGTACCCGGCGCTGGAGCGCGTGCACCTCGTGGACTACAAGGTGCGCATCCTCGACTCGGCGTCGGCGACCGGCGCCGTGACGCGCGTGCTGATCGACGCGACCGACGGGGACCGCACGTGGACGACGATCGGCGTGTCGGCCAACATCATCGAGGCCTCGTGGCGGGCGCTCGAGGAGTCGATCGTCTTCGGGCTGCTGCACGCCTGACGGCGGCGCCCGTGCCGGTGCCGCGCGCCTAGGCTCGCCGCTCGTGGCGGCGCCCAAGCACACCCCCGTCGACCCGGTCGACCGCCCGCGCGCGTACCGCTCGCCCGACCACGTGCCGGCCGCCTGGCGCGAGGCACGCCCCGCGGCGGTCGACGGCCCGCAGCCGCGCGGCGTGCGCCTGGGGCACCAGGGGCCCGACCAGGGCTTCGCGCTCGCGCTGGCCGAGCGGCTGCGCCCACGCATCGTGCCGCAGGCCGGTGAGGATGCCGACGACGCGATCGCCGGGTGCGTGGCCATCGCGATGCGCCGTGCCTCGCGCTACGGGCGCGCGCCGGTGATCCACGACCTGCAGGTGGCGTTCGGGATCTGGGGCTGGTTCCTCGTCACGCCGCCGGCGGACCTCGTCGCGCGGCGACGCGAGG